>DASCOC010000323.1:0-7205 GCA_036011805.1 Rhodospirillales bacterium | reverse complement strand
GTTGAGGACAATGTCGACAGGCGTCCCATCCTCCAAACAGGGCATGTCTTCAAGGGGAACGATCTTCGATATCACCCCCTTGTTGCCGTGGCGGCCGGCCATCTTGTCGCCAGGTTGCAATTTCCTTTTCACGGCGACGAAAACCTTGACCATCTTCATCACCCCGGGTGACAGGTCGTCGCCACGTTGCAGCTTGTCCACCTTGCTGTCGAAACGCTTCTGAAGGACGGCGATGCTTTCTTCGAACTGCTGTTTCAAGGCCTCGATATCCCTCATCACCTTGTCGTTGGCGACGACAATCTGGGAGCTCTGGCCGGCCGTAAATTTGGACAAAACGTCTTTGGTCACTTTCGAGCCGGCGACCAGCCCCTTGGGACCACTGACCACCTTGCGATTCATCAGCAGGGTTTTCAGGCGGGCGTGGAAGCTGCTCTCCAAAATCGTCCGCTCGTCGTCGCGATCCTTGGCCAAGCGTTCGATCTCGGAGCGCTCAATGGCAAGAGCGCGCTCGTCCTTTTCAACGCCGCGGCGCGAGAAAACCCGAACCTCAATGACCGTTCCGGAAACGCCGGGCGGCAGTTTCAGAGACGTGTCGCGAACATCCGAGGCCTTCTCGCCAAAAATGGAACGAAGCAACTTTTCTTCCGGGGTCATGGGAGATTCGCCTTTTGGCGTCACCTTGCCGATCAAAATGTCGCCGGGCCGAACCCTGGCGCCAATGTAGACGATGCCCGCTTCGTCCAGGTTCTTGAGCGCTTCCTCGCCGACATTGGGAATGTCGCGGGTGATCTCTTCCTGGCCCAGTTTGGTGTCGCGAGCCATGACCTCGAATTCCTCGATGTGGATGGAAGAGAATACGTCGTCGCGGACGATGCGTTCGGAAATGAGGATGGAATCCTCGAAGTTGTAGCCTTGCCAGGGCATGAACGCGACCAACACGTTACGGCCCAGCGCCAACTCGCCCAGTTCGGTACTCGGACCATCGGCGATGGTGTCGCCGGCTTCCACCCGATCCCTCACCTTCACCAAAGGCCGCTGGTGAAGAAAAGTGTTCTGGTTGGACCGTTGGAATTTCAAAAGGTTGTAAATGTCAACCCCGACCGTCGAGTGCTCGGTCTCTTCGGTGGCGCTGATGACGATGCGGGTGGCGTCGACCTGATCGACAATGCCCGAACGCCGGGCAATGATGGTGGCGCCGGAATCGCGGGCAACGACGTCCTCCATGCCGGTGCCGACCAGCGGTGCTTCGGTTTGGATCAAAGGCACCGCTTGACGCTGCATGTTGGAGCCCATCAACGCCCTGTTGGCGTCGTCGTTTTCGAGAAACGGGAACAGGGCCGCGGCCACCGAGACCAATTGTTTTGGGCTTACGTCGATGTATTCAACGTCTTCCGGCCGCACCAGCATGAAATCGCCGGCTTTGCGGCAGCTCACCAGGTCGTCCGTGAAGCGCCCCTTGTCATCGAGTTCCTCATTGGCTTGGGCAATGGTGTAACGGCCCTCTTCCATCGCCGACATATAGATAACCTCGTTGCTGACCTTGCCGTTAACCACTTTTCGGTAAGGCGTCTCGATGAAACCGTACTTGCTGATCCTGGCATATGTCGCCAGCGAACTGATCAGGCCAATGTTGGGACCTTCCGGAGTTTCGATAGGGCAGATACGGCCATAATGCGTGGGGTGCACGTCGCGGACCTCGAAACCGGCGCGTTCCCTGGTCAGACCACCCGGACCAAGAGCGGAAAGACGGCGTTTATGGGTGATTTCGGAAAGCGGGTTGGTCTGATCCATGAATTGGCTCAACTGCGACGACCCGAAAAACTCGCGCACCGCCGCCGCCGCCGGCTTGGCGTTGATCAGATCGTGCGGCATGACAGTGTCGATATCGACTGAACTCATACGTTCGCGGATCGCCCGCTCCATGCGCAACAGACCCACCCGGTATTGGTTTTCCATGAGTTCGCCAACGGACCTGACGCGGCGATTGCCCAAATGGTCGATGTCGTCGATCTCGCCCCGGCCGTCTTTTAATTCGACCAGCACCTTGACGACGGCAAGAATGTCCTCCTTGCGCAACACGCGCAAAGTGTCCGGCGTGTCGAAGCCCAAGCGGGCGTTCATCTTGACCCGGCCGACGGCCGAAAGGTCGTAACGTTCGGAATCGAAGAACAGGCTTTTAAATAGGGCCTCCGCCGTCTCCAAGGTCGGCGGCTCGCCAGGACGCATGACCCGGTAGATATCGATGAGCGCCTCCTCGCGGCAGGAATTCTTGTCGACCGCGATGGTGTTGCGGATATAAGGCCCAACGTTGATGTGGTCGATGGCAAGGGTCCAGCATTCCTTGATGCCCGCCTCTTCCAGGTCTTTCAGGATGACCTCGGTGATCTCGGCGCCGACTTCCACGTAAATCTCGCCGCTGTCCTCGTTGACCAGATCCACGGACATGTAACGGCCGATCAAGTCTTCATCGCTGGCCAGTTGCTCTTTGATGTTTTTTTCCTTGAGCTCGCGGATCAACCTGGGAGTCATCTTGGTGCCGGCCTCGACCACCACCTTGCCGTTCTTGGCGTCGATAACATCGCTTGTCAGCTTGACCCCGCGCAGGCGCTCCGGATTGAACTCCGTTTTCCAGCCCCTTTTGACGCGGGTGAAGACTATTTGTTCATAGTAATAATTGAGGAGGTTCTCCGGTGTCAGGCCTTTAATTTCGGAAGAATCGAGGGTTTTGCCCGCCTCTTCGTTTTTCGCCCGCAATTTTTCGGTTTCATCGCTTTCAAGCGCCATCAGAAGAGTGGAAACCGGCAACTTGCGGCGGCGATCGATGCGGACGTAAACCAGATCCTTGGCGTCGAACTCGAAATCCAGCCAGGAACCGCGATAGGGAATGACCCGAGCGGCGAAAAGGAACTTGCCGGACGAATGGGTCTTGCCCTTGTCGTGGTTGAAGAAAACACCCGGTGAACGGTGCATCTGCGAGACGATGACGCGTTCGGTGCCGTTGATGACGAAAGTCCCGTTGGCGGTCATCAGCGGCATGTCGCCCATGTAAACGTCTTGCTCCTTGACGTCGCGGACGGAACGCGAACCGGTTTCCTCGTCTATGTCCCAGACGACCAAACGCAAAGTGACCTTTAAAGGCGCCGCGTAGGTCATGCCGCGCTGCTGGCATTCCTCGACATCGTATTTTGGTTCTTCGAACACATAATCAACAAATTCAAGGGTACCGCGTTCCGAAAAGTCCTGGATCGGGAAAACGGACTTGAAGACTTCCTGAAGGCCGCTGTTGGTTCGCTCTTCGGGTAATATGTCCTTTTGCAGGAATTGATCGTAAGAGGCCTTTTGAACCTCGATCAAATTGGGCATGGGAACCGCCGCCGACAGGCGGCCGAAGAATTTGCGAACACGCTTGCGGCCTGTATAGGATTTACCCATGAAAATTCCTCACGACTGACATTTCGCTCGGGCCTCCGTCCAACCACCGAGGCGGGATTGGAAAAATCTTAAATTCATTCGCTCATGACGGATGTGGGAGTCATACAAGGACCGGGCGGCGGCAAAGCCCTTCGCCGCCAGCCGGCCCAATGACAGGTATGGCGGCGCCATGCCAAAGCCACTGGCGCCACCTCACTTGAGTTCGACCGTGGCGCCGGCTGCCTCCAGTTTTTTCTTGAT
Source organism: Rhodospirillales bacterium (assembly GCA_036011805.1). Lineage (GTDB taxonomy): Bacteria > Pseudomonadota > Alphaproteobacteria > Rhodospirillales > Casp-alpha2 > Casp-alpha2. The sequence continues at coordinate 3,533 of DASCOC010000323.1, read as the reverse complement.
CTCCTCGGCCTCTTCTTTCCTGATCCCCTCCTTGACCGTTTTAGGCGCCGATTCCACCAAGTCCTTGGCTTCTTTCAGGCCGAGGGTGGTAATGGCGCGGACCTCCTTGATGACATTGATCTTCTTTTCGCCAAAGGAGGCAAGAACGACGTCGAATTCGGTTTGCTCCTCGGCGACTTCGGCGGCGGCGGGAGCGGCGGCCACGGCCACGGGGGCGGCAGCCGAAACGCCCCATTTTTCTTCCAGTATTTTGGAAAGCTCGGACGCCTCCAAAACGGTCAGGCTGGAAAGTTGGTCAGCGATTTTCTCCAAATTGGCCATTTAATTTTCTCCTTGGGCATGAACTGTCACTAGTCAATGGAAGCGGCGAATCACGCGGCTTCTTCTTCCTGTTCGCCGCGGGCATTCAGAACCCGGGCAACCTGTCCGGCCGGTGCCTGCAACAGACCGACGATCCCTGTCGCCGGCTTGTTCAGCAACCCGATCAGCATGGCTCTTAGCCCGTCCAGCGACGGCAGGGCCGCCAGGACCTTGATACGTTCCACGTCGAGTTTTTCAGCGCCGAAGGCACCACCCAGAACCACGAGCTTTTTATTGGTTTTGGCGAAATTCACGGCAACCTTGGCGGGCGCCACGGGATCATCGGAATAGGCAATGGCCGTGGGACCGGTGAACAAATCGTTCAGATTCTGGAATTTCGTACCTTCCAGGGCGAGACGCGTGATCCTGTTCTTGGTCACTTTGAAACTGGCGCCCGCTTCCCGCATCCGGTTACGGAGATCTTCCATCTCGGCTACCGTCAGCCCGGAAAAATGGGTAACGAGCACTATCGTCGTATCCTCGAAAGTCCGACGCAATGATACGACCAGGTCTTCTTTTTGTGATCGGTTCACCGATTGTCTCCAGTTGCTTTGCCTTGGCCAACCCTTGCGGCAAGGGATGGATCCAACGCCGTTGCATCAAGGTCCCAATTCGAGAGGGCCGTATCTCCTGTCCAGTGCGGCGCTTCAAGCCGTTCGACAACGCTTTTTTGGGACAAGGCCCAAAAACGGATTTCAGTACTATCCATGCGGGCGGGACATTCCCTTAAAACACCAAAAAATTTCATCGCTCGCCACCCGCGGTCTTAGAGAGGTCGGGGATGATTACCTTCATCCCCTATGCCATTTCGTACCCAAAGGGCGGAAACGGCAATCATCCACCAACTTTCCGGCCTCAACCGGCAAGGTTGGCGATATTCAGTTTCAGGCCAGGGCTCATGGTCGAACTCAGGCTCACCCGCTTGAGATAGGTTCCTTTGGCGGCACTTGGCTTGGCCTTGATGATGGCATCGACGAACGTCTTGGCGTTCTCGGCCAAGGCCTCCCGAGGAAAGCTTACCTTGCCAATGCCGGCATGCACGATGCCGGCTTTCTCGGCACGGAATTCGATCTGACCCGCCTTGGCCGCCTTGATCGCTTCGCCGATGTCGGCGGTCACCGTGCCCAATTTGGGGTTGGGCATCAAGCCGCGGGGTCCCAGGATCTTGCCCAGACGTCCAACCACCGCCATCATATCCGGCGTCGCTATAACCCGGTCGAAATCGAGATCGCCTTTGCGGACCAGCTCCGCCAAGTCCTCCGCCCCGACCCGATCGGCGCCGGCGGCATCGGCTTCCTTGGCCTTGTCGCCTTTGGCGAAAACGGCCACCCTGAGCGATTTTCCCGTGCCATGCGGCAAGGACACCACACCTCGGACCATCTGATCGGCATGCTTGGGATCGACGCCGAGGTTAATCGCGATCTCGACGGTTTCGTCGAACTTGGCGGCGGCGTTTTTCTTGATCACTTCGACCGCCTCGGCGAGGTCATAGAAGACATCGCGGTCGATGGCCTGTTTGGCCTGTTTCATACGCTTTCCCTTGCCTGCCATTTTTTCAATCCACCACTTCGATGCCCATGGACCGCGCCGAGCCGATGATCATCCGGCAAGCGGCATCCATGTCGTTGGAATTCAGGTCGACCTTTTTTTTTTCGGCGATCTCACGCACTTGCCGCCTGGTCACTTGACCGACGGCTTCCTTGCCCGGTTCTTCCGCCGCCTTATCCAGTCCCGCGGCTTTTTTGAGAAAATAGCTGGCGGGCGGGGTCTTGGTAACAAAGGAAAAGGACCGGTCCTGGTAGGCGGTGACGATCACCGGGATCGGCACCCCGGGTTCCATCTTCTTCGTTTCGGTGTTGAAGGCCTCGCAGAACGCCATGATGTTGAGACCGGCTTGGCCTAGGGCCGGGCCGATCGGCGGCGACGGGTTCGCCTGCCCCGCCGGCACCTGAAGTTTGACGTAACCCTTTATTTTTTTTGCCATTTCATTCCTTCAGATCAGATGTTTCCCGGCTCCGCGGTCCGGCCATGGCTGGCCTGCCGTGCCGCTTCAAAGTTTTTCAACTTGCGAATACTCCAATTCCACCGGCGTCGCCCGGCCGAAGATGGACACCGCCACCTTGAGCCGTGCCCGTTCCTCGTCGACTTCCTCGACGAAGCCGTTAAAAGAGTTGAACGGCCCGTCGCAGACCCGGACCTGCTCGCCCACCTCGAAAAGAACCGATGGTTTCGGCCGTTCGATTCCTTCCTTCACATGGTGCATGATATGCTCGGCCTCGGCGGTGGAAATCGGCGTCGGCCGACCGCCACTGCCCAGAAATCCGGTTACCTTTGGTATGTTCTTGACCAAATGCCAGGATTCGTCGGTCATCTCCATGCAGGCGAGTACATAACCGGGAAAAAACTTGCGCTCGGCGTTAACCTTGGAACCGCGGCGCATTTCAACCACCTCTTCGATCGGCACGAGAACCTTTTCGATGAGGTTATCCATGCCGGCCTGTTTGGCTTGCTCATCGATGGATTGGGCAACCTTCTTCTCGAATCCCGAATAGACGTGAATCACATACCAACGCACCGCCATTTATCTCAACTTCCCAGCCCAAAGATAAGGCGCACGCCGGACGACATGATCTGATCGACCAAAAAGAAGAACAGAGCCGCCAGAAACACCATCAGGAACACCATGCCCGTTGAAACCGTGGTTTCCTTGCGCGTAGGCCAAGTGACTTTCGACGTCTCTTGCCGGACTTCCCGGATAAACTTCGCTGGATTAATTTTTGCCATGTTCACCTAATGTTTCTTGCCATGCAAGCCATCCAATAAAAATCGTAATGGCAGGGGCAGCAGGGTTCGAACCCGCGACCTGCGGTTTTGGAGACCGCCGCTCTACCAACTGAGCTATACCCCTAATATCCTTATGATCGGGGACCGCCTGGATTCAGCGAGGGCACCAACAGGACAGGCGCCGAACCGACCCGCGATCACCCCGCCGCAAAGCGGGAAAAGGCGAAGCAGCCGCCGTTTCCGTCCGGCGTTTTTGTCCGAATTCCGGCCCGCTTCCCTTTCCTACTCGACGACCGAGGCGACGACGCCGGCGCCGACGGTCCGTCCGCCCTCGCGGATCGCGAACCGCAAACCCTCGTCCATGGCGATCGGCGCAATCAACTCGACCT
>DASCOC010000322.1:0-2426 GCA_036011805.1 Rhodospirillales bacterium | reverse complement strand
CTACGGCATTGACACCCCCCAACAAAAAGAACTGCTGGCTGCCCAATACGATCTGGAAGCCATGGCCAAGCATATTGGAGTCGACAGTTTGGCGTTCATTTCCAACGACGGCCTTTACCGGGCGCTGGGCGAAAAAGGACGCGAGATGACGGCACCGCAATATTGTGATGCCTGTTTTACCGGCGATTATCCGATCCCCCTTATTGATCACGACAAAGATCCCGCCCTTCAACAATTATCGCTGCTCGACGAGCACGATTAATGTCCGGACCGGACTCCACCGGAGGCCGCCTTGAAGGCCGGATTGCACTGATCACGGGGGCGTCACGCGGTATCGGCGCCGCCGTCGCCAAGCGCTTCGCCCAGGAAGGCGCGCACCTGGTCCTGACCGCCCGGACCCCCGGCGGGTTGGAAGAAATCGATGACGAAATCCAGAAAATCACCGGCGAACCGGCGACGTTGGTGCCCCTCGACCTGACCGATTTTGACGCCATCGACCAATTGGGCGCCGCCATCTTCGAGCGTTTCAAGAAGCTCGATATCCTGGTCGGCAACGCCGGTCAACTCGGCACCCTCAGCCCCATGGGCCATCTCCAGCCCGAGGTCTGGGAGGGGGTGATGGATGTCAACGTCACCGCCAACTGGCGCCTGATCCGGTCCATGGACCCGTTGTTGAAGGCTTCCGACGCGGGGCGCGCCATGTTCGTCAGCTCCGCCGTCGGCCGTAAGGCCCGTGCCTATTGGGGCGCGTATGCGGTGTCCAAGGCGGCGCTAGAAATGATGGCGTTGGTCTACGCCGCCGAAGTGGAAAAAACCAATGTCCGGGTCAACCTAATTAGCCCCGGCTCCACCCGCACCGCGATGCGGGCCGAAGCCTTCCCCGGCGAAAACCCGGATACCCTGCATACGCCAGAAAGCATCACCGGAACATTCGTCGAGCTGGCAGAAGCGTCATGCACCCGCAACGGCGAGTTGCTCGTCGCTTAAAAAGATACGATACTGTTCCCTGACCCTGCGATTTTTTCGCCGTTTTTGGCCCGAAGGACCCTATGTCCTCGGGGAGGGTGTTTATTTGCGGGTTTTCTAGGGAGGGATAAAACATGCAACTAACTAAGAAAATTTCAATGTTCGGCCGCACCCGCGCCCTTGAAGGGGAGATCGACGATTTTCTGGATAAGCTGTCGCAGTGTTCGCTGTTATTTAAGATCGCCGTCAAGGTCTATCTGACCGAAGGCTGCACGGACGATTTCGAGCGCAAGCTCCAAGACGTCAACAAGATGGAAAGTGATGCCGACCACCTTCGCCGCGCCATAGAGACCCAACTATACGCGCAAACCCTGATTCCCGAATCCCGCGGCGACGTTCTTGGGCTGATCGAAAACCTGGATCAATTGCTGAACCTGTTCGAAGGCTCGCTGTGGGCCTTTTTCATCGAAAAGCCGGAGATTCCGGACCAATACCACAACGATTTCGAAGCCCTGACCGATCTGGCGGTGCAATCGGTGGAAACCCTGGTGCTGGCGTCGCGGGCTTTTTTCCGCAACATCGACGCGGTCAGCGATCACAACCACAAGGTCTTGTTTTTCGAGAAAGAGGCCGACAAGGTTTCCACCAAGCTGAAGATAGCGATTTTCAGCTCCGATCTGGAACTTTCCCATAAAACCCACCTGCGCAATTTCGTCGAGCACATCGACAACATCCCCGACTGGGCCGAGGACGTCGCCGACCGCCTCGCCATTTATTCCATCAAGCGGACCGTCTGATCGGTTCATTGGGGTAAGGGAAAAGGAATAAAGGCGGGGGTTCATGGACATATCCATTCTATTATTCCTGACCAGCGGATTATTCCTGGGCTGGGCGCTGGGCGCCAACGATGCCGCCAACGTCTTCGGCACCGCCGTCGGTACCCGCATGATCCGGTTTTCGACGGCGGCTATTATTTGTTCGATCTTCGTCATCCTGGGCGCCGTCTATTCAGGTGCCGGCGCCGCCGGAACCTTGGGTAAGCTGGGCGCTATTGACGCCATGGCCGGTTCCTTCGTGGCGGCGTTTTCCGCCGCTTTGGCGGTGTACCTGATGACCAAGGCGGGATTACCGGTATCCACCACCCAGGCCATCGTCGGCGCCATCATCGGCTGGAACCTGTTCAGCGGCACCGCCACCGATTCCGGCTCACTGGTTAAAATTCTAACGACCTGGGTGGTCTGCCCGATGCTGGCCGCGGTCATTGCCATGGGATTGTTCAAGCTAACCATAGCGGCATTATCCAGGGCCAAGTTGCACTTGTTGCGCACCGATGCCTATACCCGTCTAGGGCTGTTGCTGGCCGGCGCCTTCGGGTCCTACAGCCTGGGCGCCAACAACATCGGCAACGTCATGGGGGTGTTCGTACCGTCGTCGCCGTTCACCGACTTCGAAATCGGTGG
>DASCOC010000321.1:0-2275 GCA_036011805.1 Rhodospirillales bacterium | reverse complement strand
GTATCGAAAACCGTAGAAAAGCAGCATCGAACCACTTTCTGCTCATCGTCTTCATGGACGAAGGGCTGACACGAAGGCTGCGGTGGGTTGTAGGGTGTTTGGGTTATCCGATGTCCGCTTGTGGCTATTAGCGGACTCTTTGCCACACCCTGAATTACGTCCGCTTTGCCCCCGAAAGCGGACATGACCTGCGGTGGCAATCAACGTCCCCTTGACAAGCGGATGGGGCAGACCTATCTCTTGATTGTTCTTTTTTTGTTCTGTCTCGCCTTTGGCGCGCGGATGTAATGTTGCCTTGCTCTTTGACATGGTGAATAGGAAACAAAAATTACGCCCGCCCGCTAGGTGCGTATTGGCGGGGGTTGCGTTCGCCACGATCCCGGACAAGCGGCATAATAGGCAGAAAACGGCTTAAAACCCCTGCAAATGCCCACCCCATGACTAGCCGATGTCCACCCGATGTCCACCGAATGACTACCCAATGTCCACCGAATGACTACCCAATGCACACCAATGCCCACCAATGCCTACCTTTTGTTTTGAAACCGGCGCCGGTGTTGCCGGTAGAGGGCTTGGTGTCAACCGTCGCTCGGCGCCGTTTGGATCATCGACGGGCGGTCGGAGAAATCCTCAAACCAAGCCGCCAGCCCGGGGCGCTCGCCGCGCCAGTTAAGATCGGAAAGGCGAAACTCAAGCCAGCCGATGGAACACGCAATCGCCACATGGCCGATGCTCAACGGGCCTTCAAGCGCGTCCATGCCGTTTTCCAACGCATCCATGGAGCGGAAAATGACGGCGGTTTGGCGCCGCACCCACTTGTCATACTGAAATTCCTCGGGACGAAGACCTTCCATACGGCATGCCACCCCGGCATCGGTCATGCCGTCGCCCAGCGCCTGTAATTTAAGCGCCCGCCAACGGGCATCACCGGAAGCCGGGAACAGTTTGTCGCCGTCGTGAAGGCTGTCCAGGTATTCGCAAATCACCGGGGAATCGTACAACACTTGGCCGTCATCCAGGATCAGCGCCGGAATTTTACCCAACGGATTTACATCACCGATCTTGGTATTTGCGTCAAAGGGTTTTGACAGGATTTTTTCAAGCTGGTCCTCAAGGCCGGTTTCAATGGCCGTGACGGTCACTTTTCGGGCATAGGGTGAGGCCAGTGAGTAACGAAGCTTCATGGGTGGTTCCTCTAAAAATCTTTAGCCAAGGCCCAGATTAACATCCTCGAACGCTGCCAACCATCGGTTTTCTGTATTATGGTTGTCTTGATATGTGGACCGATGTTGTAGATCTCCGGGATTTTTATTTATCCACCTTGGGCCAGGTCGCCCGGCGGATGATCCGCCGCAGGCTGCGCGAACTGTGGCCCGATGTTAGCGGCCAAAGTGTTCTAGGCCTTGGTTATGCGGCGCCTTATCTGAATGGTTTTCGCGAAGAAGCGGAACGGGTATTAGCGGCAATGCCGGCGGGCCAAGGGGTGCTGCATTGGCCACCGGACGAGGCCGGTTTGACGACGCTGATTGACGAACTGGAATTGCCTTTTCCCGACCTCAGCATGGACCGTGTTGTGTTGATCCACGCCCTGGAATGTGCCGAACAGGTGCGCCCCCTGATGCGCGAAATCTGGCGGGTGCTTTCAGGCAGCGGCCGGCTTTTGGTGGTGGTGCCCAACCGGCGCGGCATCTGGGCCAGACTTGAGCGTACGCCCTTCGGCCACGGGCTTCCCTACACGCCGGGGCAGTTGTCCAGAGTCTTGCGGGACAACCTGTTCACGCCGATTGAATCCCATCCGGCCCTTTTCGTTCCGCCGGTCCATTCCCGGATGGTGCTGTCTTCGGCGCCGGCGTGGGAACAGGTCGGCCGGCGCATCTTTACCACTTTTTCGGGCGTCGTCATGACCGAGGCCGTGAAACAGATATACGCCGCCGAGGCCACGCCGGCAGGCAGCCGCCGGCGGCGATACCTACCGGTGCCTGAACGCACGCCAAGGGTCTAGAGCAAATCCCGAGCAAATCCCGAGCAAATGGACCCAATTGCGACGACGAATTTGCGATTAAATAAGCTAACCGTTTTTCTTGCGGAGCAGAAACACCGCCTGTTCGCCGAATAAATTGGCGGAGAACAGCGTCGAGCTGACGCTGCGGATACGGCCATCGGAATCGAGAATTTTTTGTGATTCGATGACGATATCCAGGTCGCGGCAAAGGACGACAAAATCGCGGATCGTGCAAAGGTGAATGTTCGGCGTCTCATACCATTCATGGGGCAG
>DASCOC010000320.1:0-4889 GCA_036011805.1 Rhodospirillales bacterium | reverse complement strand
AGGGACCCGATCCACGGATACCATCAGGGCCAGCGGTTCAACAGCACCGCATCAACAGGCCGGACACAAGACTGTACCTGACTTGGCCGCTACGACGTCGAAAAGTCCTTGCAACGCGGGAGCCATCCACACAGGACATCCGGTGGATTTCGCGAATTGATTTCGTTTGATAGGTATCGGGCCGCTTGGCCACCGGCACTATGCTTGTGTTGATGTTTCCAACCCCGTCCGACATGAATCTAAGGTTGGCGGAATTAGGTAACGGAATCTCAAAATCAACCGGTCAGGATACGGATGTTTCTGGTGTCCAGGATTAAGGCAACGTCATCGCCGGGGGCAAATGCCTGGCGTCCGGAGCTATGGGAATCATCAACGGTGAGGGTGTTCCCGCCGACGGCGACGTTGTAACGGATCAGGCTGCCCAGGAATTCGCGATGTTCGACCCGGCCCAACAGCCGGGCGGCATTGGGGCCGGCGTCGCCGGGCGGCGGCTGTATGGCGAGGTCTTGCGGCCGGAACATGGCGGTGCTGCTTTCGCCCGATTCAAATAGAGGCGCGCCGTCCGCCGTTTCCAATGCCCCGTCAATCAGGTTGGCGGTGCCGAGGAAATCGGCGACGAAACGGTTGGCGGGTTCGTCGTAGAGATGAATGGGTGAACCGACCTGTTGGATGATGCCCTGGTCCAGTACCGCGATGCGGTCCGACGTGGTGTTGGCCTCTTCCTGGTCGTGGGTGACGAAGATGGTGGTCAGTTTCAGCTTTCGTTGAAGGTCCAATATGTCGCGCCGCATTTGAATGCGAAGGTTGGCATCCAGGTTCGATAGCGGTTCGTCCAACAGCAACACCCGGGGCTCAATCACGATGGTGCGGGCCAGCGCCACGCGTTGCTGCTGGCCGCCGGACAGTTGCGACGGGCGGCGTTCGGCCAGGTCCAGCAGGCCGACCAGGGTGAGTGCTTCATCGGTCCGCGCCTTGATTTCCTTCGGCATGAGTTTGCGTTCCTCGAGTCCGAAGGAGACGTTCTTGCGCACCGTCATATGCGGCCACAGCGCATAACTCTGGAACACCATGCCGACGTTGCGAGTCCACGGCGGCTCGCGGGTGACGTCATCGGCGCCGATCAGGATGCGCCCGCCCGGAATCGGCCCGAACCCGGCGATGGCGCGCAGCAACGTCGATTTCCCGGACCCCGACGGCCCCAGGAAGGTAAAGAATTCCCCCGGCTCAATGGCCAGGTTAACGCCCTTCAGCACCTCGGTGTCGCCGAAGGAAAGGCTGAGGTTGTCGATGGTGACGGCGACGGCTTCAGGTCTGATTTCGCTCATGGGGCTGCTCCTGCTCGGGTGCCTTCCGCAACGACGATGCCGCCGGCACTACGCTGTTTCTCGGTGCGCTCAATGACGCGGTGGGAAAGGTAAGTGGCGGTGCCGACGATTAGAACCGCGACGATGCCCAGCGCCGCCCCCGGTCCACGCCCCGCCGACGATTGCATGAATTCATAGATACCATAAGCCAGCGGCGCATCCGACTCGGCGCTGACCAGCATGATGGTCGCTGACAGTTCCACCGACGCGGTGGCGAAGCTGGTGACGAAACCGGCCAGAATACCGCCTGTCATCAACGGCACGACGACGCGCCGGACCGTGCGCGATTTCGTCGCGCCCAGGTTTTCGGCGGCTTCTTCCAGCATCACGCTGACCTGTTGCAAGGCGGCGGTGCAGGCGCGCAGCGCATACGGAAGGCGGCGGATGGCAAGAGCAATGACGATCACCACCCACCACGACGCCAGCGGCTTATCGACGATGGGAACGTTGAATTCAACGAAGGTGCGCAGATAGCCGATGCCGAGCACGACGCCGGGTATAGCGACGGCCCCCATGGCGATGAAGTCCAGCCATTTTCGCCCAACCACGCCGGTTCGCCAGACCACGTAGGCAATGGCAGTGCCGAGGATGACGTCGATGGTTGCCGCCAGTCCGGCATACAACAAGGTGTTCGAAATGTACTGCCCGGCCGTTCCGAACATGTCTTGATAATGGGCGAAGGTGAAGGCGTCGGGCAGAACACTGAACGACCAGACGGTTCCGAAAGACAGCAACGCCAATCCCAAATGCGGCGACAGCACCATCAGCAAAATCAGAATAACGACGGCGTAACAGCCGATTTTTTCCCATGTCCTGAGGTCGCGCTTCATCAGGCCGCCGCCGCCCTTCTGGACGGTGGAATAATCCTTGCCCTTGAGCGCCAGGAACGACACCCACAACGAAAACAGCGAAAACACCACCAGGATCACCGAAATGACATAGCCCATGGGATCGGAAATACCGATCGATGAAATCCGTAAATAGGCTTGCGGGGCGAGCATGTTGTTGATGTTGAGCAGCAACGGGGTGCCGATGTCATCAAACACCTTGAGAAACACCAGCGACGCGCCGGCCACGTATCCCGGCATGGCCAGCGGGAAAACAATGCGGCGAAACAGCCGGGCGCCACTGGCGCCCAGGTTCTGGGCCGATTCTTCCATCGCCCGGTCGATGTTCAGCAATGCCGCAGACAGATTGATGAGGATAAATGGAAAATAGTGGATGGATTCCACCAGGATCACCCCGTTCAGCCCCTCCATGAACGGAATGGTGAAACCGAACCATTCATCCATCAGCAGATTGACCGAGCCGTTTTCACCGAACAGCAACAGCATCGCCACGGCGCCGACGAAGGGCGGCATGATCAATGGCACGATGCCCAAGGTCTGAATCAGGACGGCGCCGGAGAAATTAAACCGGGTCGTGAAATAGGCCAGCGGGATGGCGATGATCGTCGCAAGCAGCACCGACATGCCGGACACGTAAAGCGAATTCAGGAACGATTCCTGGAATAGGGATGTGTTGAAGAAATCAACGAAATTGATCAGCGTAAATTCGCCGGTGCCGGGATCTTGGAAAGCGACGAAGATGACCTTGAGGACGGGAATAACGAGGAAGACAAGCAGAAACAGGCCGATGAACAAGGCCAGGGCGTTCACCCCCCAATGGCTGCGCGAAAACGAATTCAAGCCGTCCTCCAATGTTAAAATAAATAATACATAAACTAACGGGGCCCGGTAAGGCACACAGACAGCCGCCGGACCCCGTTATTAGGAGGTTATGCTTGCTACATGGAAGCGGCTTTGTTCGCCAGTTCCTTGGCTTTGGCGTAGTTGGCCTTGATCTGGGTGTCCCAGGCCTGTTCGAACTCGGCCTGACGGCCAGTGACCTTCGTGCTCGCCTTCTTGCGCTTTTTCTTAAAGATCTTGTTGAAGTCCTTTTCGCTGGCCTTGGCATCGCTGATCGGGACCATGGCGACCAACGCCTTGGCTTCGGCGATCAGTTTCATGGCCGCCGCGCTTTTGCCTTTGGCTTCCGCGGCCTGGATGGCCTTGGTTGCGGCACGCAGGTCCTTGAGCCGGTAGGTGATCATCACGTCAAACAGTGAATTGATGATGTTGTAACGGCTTTTCGACAGTTGCAGGTCGAACTTCACCGCCGACCCGATGGACTTGTCCTTGAACGGATTTGGGAACCCCTTTGGCGCCTTGACGTAGGTCATCGGGTTGACCGGCAGACGCCTGATTTTCGGGTCCAGCAGGACCTCCTGGCCTTCCGCCGACAGCAGGTATTCGATAAAGGCCGCCGCCAGTTTCGGACTAGGCGCATTCTTGACGATGGCGATATTGGCCGGCACCAGCGTCGTTACCTTGGGATACAGGAAATCGACCGGGAATCCCGACGCCTGGGACGACAGGCCGAAAAAGTCGATGACGATGCCGACGCCGAACTGGCCGGAATTGACGCCGTCGGGAACACCGAAGCTGCGTTCGGTAACGGTCTTGAAGTTACCGGCGATACCCTTCATCAGGTCCCAGCCGTCTTTCCAGCCTTTGCCTTGCAACAGCGTTTCGACGGTCAGATGGGTGGTGCCGGACCGCGATGGTGCGCTCATGCCGACATGGCCGTGATAGACGGGTTTGGTCAAGTCCACCCAAGAATTGGGCACCGGCAGTTTCTTGGCTTTCAGGTAGCGCGTATTCCACATGAAGCCGTAGCCGGACGCCGCGAATCCCTTGTAATAGCCATCGGGATCGTTGATTGGAAAGGCGCCGACCTTCTCCGGAATGCCCTTAACCTTGACCTTGTACTTCTGCAGCAAGCCGTCGCCTTTCAGAACTTCGAAGGCATCCGGCGCCGACGCCCAGAACATATCGGACGTGTTGTTGGCGGCGGTGGCTTGAAGGTATTTGATACCGGCGGTGGTCTTTTTCTTCAGCATCTCGACCTTAATGCCGGTGGCTTTGGTGAACGCCTTGCCGACGGTAACGGTGGTATCAGGCGGATACGACGTCACGATGACCAACTTATCCGCTGCCATCGCCTGGAGCGGAGCCGCCATGGCCGCAACGGCCATAACGGCGCCGGTAAGGACGCTTTTAACGTGGACACTCTTCATGGGCTTGCCCTCCCTTGGTTAAACCCTGGTTAAAACAAATTATCGGTCTTGAATGAACCTGAAAAAATAGGCCTAGACCACATACAACATGAATCTAGCTTAGGTGAATCAATTCAACATAGAAAAAAGACCATAATGCCGACAAGGGGACCTTGATCTATATCAACTCCATGAATTATGTCAGATATGACGCAGGGACAGTTGCACCGTTTTTGGGAATGTGTTGAATGTCCGCTTTTGGCTATTAGCGGACTCTTTGGGCGGTAGCGAATTATGTCCGCTTTACCCCCGAAAGCGGACATCTTTGAGGTAGTCGCAAAGAGTCTGTTAATGACCCAAAGCAGATGGGGTGGATGGCTCCCGCTCCCGGCATCGCAATGTGCCAAAGTGTGGTTGTCATTATGCAA
>DASCOC010000319.1:0-4860 GCA_036011805.1 Rhodospirillales bacterium | reverse complement strand
CGCCCTGATGCAAGAAGACGTCCTGTGCATTCCGGAAAATATTGAAAACGGCGTGAAGGTCCGCGATGCCCAGACGGGTCCGGTGTTTTCCATCATTGGCGGATGGTTGCATATGCGCTTTACCGACCGAAAACGCCATATTGTTTGGAAAGACGACGCCCTGGTTCTGGCCGCCCGCGACGCCCTGAAATCGATTATTGATGATCCCGGCGAGGCAAAGATTCAATGGCGGCTGAGCGCGGGCCAAGGACTGATTTGCAATAATGTCCTGCACCGCCGTTCGGGTTTTAACGACCACCCCGGCGCCGATAGCGGCCGTTTGATTTACCGCGCCCGGTTCATGGACCGGGTCACCGATTCGAAATGACCCTGAACAGACCTATATAGAGACTCCTATATAAAAGAGACTCATACGGAGAGAGATTTAAGAAAGGCCTTTTAGCGATGTCCCTGCCTCCCATGTTGTTGAGCGAACTGATTATCCAACACCCGGAAGTCTCCATGTTTGTCGATCTTCTCGCCGCCATTCGCCGGCGCGCCGAAGAAGGCGAGCGCTATATGCTTGAGGTTGACCTCAAGCCCGATTACCCCGACACCCCCAGGAACTGGGAGTTCCTGGTCGAGGAAGCCTTCGTATGGGGGGAACGGTGAATACACAAGACACCCGTAGCCTGGAAAAATTCGCCGCCCCTTTAGGCGGCGAGGTCGAATTGCTGGAGTTGTCTTATGAAGGCGGCGTCAACCTTCTCAGGGTCCGTATTCGCCAGGGCAACCGGTTCACCGACCTGGACCTGGATCAGGTGACGGCGGCGCACTGGGGCACGGCGATGACGGCTTGGGCCGAGGCCGGCACATGATCCATCTGCCGATATTCATGGATATCAAAGGCCGTCTGGTGCTCGTCGTCGGGGGCGGTGAATTTGCAGCCCGCAAGGTGGAGATGATTCTCAAGGCCGAAGGCCGGGTCCGGTTGGTGGCCGACATCCTGTGTCCGGCGCTGCAGGATCTGGCCGACCGGGAAGCGGTCGAGCACCATGCCCGCGCCTTCGATGCCGCCGATCTTGATGGCTGCCTATTGGCGTTCGTGGCCACCGATGATGGGGAATTGAGTAAACAGGTCTCAACGCTGGCCATCGAAGCCGCTATCCCGGTCAACGTCGTCGACCGGTTGGAGCTTTGTACATTCATCATGCCGGCTATCGTCAATCGCTCGCCGGTGATGGTGGCGGTGTCCACCGGCGGCGAAGCGCCGATCCTATCCAGGGTCGTGAAGGCCCAGTTGGAAACCTTCCTGCCCACGGGGCTGGGACGGCTGGCTGATTTCGCCGGCGCCTGCCGCGACAGGGTCAAGGCGGCGATCCCCGATGGGTCCCTTCGTCTTCGATTCTGGGAAAATTTCATCCATGGGCCGATTGCCGAATACGTTCTGGCCGGACAGCCTGATGCCGCCGGCAATCTTCTCGACGAAACCCTGGACAAAGCCATCGACGAACAAGGCGTCGAGCCCCACGGCGAGGTCTACCTTGTCGGCAGCGGCCCCGGCGACCCCGACCTGTTGACGTTTCGCGCCCTGCGCCTGATGCAACAGGCGGACGTGGTGCTGCATGACCGGCTGGTGCCTGACGATATTTTGGATTTGGTACGCCGCGACGCGGAGCGCGTGTTCGTCGGCAAACGACGTGGCGACCACGCCATGCGGCAGGAAGAAATTGGCCAGTTAATGATTCGACTGGCCAAAGAAGGCAAGCGCGTGCTGCGCCTAAAAAGTGGCGACCCGTTCGTGTTCGGACGGGGCGGCGAGGAAATCGATGCGCTGTCGTCCGAAGGCATTCATTTCCAGGTCGTGCCCGGGGTGACGGCGGCCAATGGCTGCGCGTCTTATGCCGGCATCCCCCTGACCCATCGCGATCATGCGCAAAGCTGCATCTTCGTCACCGGCCACGCCAAGGACGACAATCTGAATCTGGACTGGGAGCAGCTGATCCGCCCCAGCCAGACGTTGGTAGTCTATATGGGGCTCTATTCCCTACCCATGCTGTGCGAAAAGCTGATCAGCCATGGCGCCGATGCGAATACGCCCGCCGCTGTTGTCGACAACGGTACTCGAAAAAATCAACAGGTCATCACCGCGCCCCTGGGCGAACTGGCCGAAGCGGTGGCGAAAGCCGAGTTGCCCGGCCCGGCGGTCGTGATCGTCGGCAGCGTCGTGACCCTTCGCGAAAGACTGTCCTGGTTCAAGCCGGGCTTGGTTTAAGCTGCGACTCGTTCAGTAGGGGGGAAGAAAGAATAATGCTCCAGTTCGCTTTAGCCTTTGTCGTTTTTGTCAGTTCCGCTTGCGGCATGGTGATGGAGATCGTTGCCGGCCGGGCTTATCTTTTCGGCGAAAGATTAGTCTTTTCGGCGATGGATTAGGGGGCGCAAATTGGTTTCAATCAAAATATATTAAAAAAAACCAGCCCAAAAGGCCCACTGAGCATGACGTATTAGGGAATACCCTTATAAAAAACATCAGAAACACTCTTGATATTTTATAATCCATGAATATGATAAATCGAAATATAATAATTCAACAGGGTACCAGGGACGTAATTTTCTATCGGACGACAAACTTTTGACCCTTCACCGACTCTCCGGGATAAACCTGGAATGGGGCGATCGAAGAAGGTTTATCGCGTTTAAAAAAAGGAGGCAGCTTTGGGAGTCAGAATATTAGCGGTTTGGGTTTTGGGGGTTGCATTGAGTTTAGCGTTCAATACCAACGCATCCGCCGCCGAGAAAATGGTAAAATTTGTCATGAAGGACGGGGCGATTGCCAAGTCATTGACCGGCAAATCGGGGAATGCGGCAAAGGGCCGGAAGGTCGCGATCAATCGCAAAAAGGGCAATTGCCTTGCTTGCCATAAGATGCCGATCCCCGAACAATCCTTTCACGGAGAAGTCGGTCCTAATCTTGCTGGGGTCGGCGGCCGCCTTTCGGCGGGCGAAGTAAGGGGGCGGATCGTCAATCCGAAAATGGTGAACCCGGATACCATCATGCCGGCGTTCTACCGGACGGCGGGATTTAACCGGGTGATGAAGAAGTTCAAAGGCAAAACCCTGCTTTCCGCTTCCGAGGTAGAGGATTTGGTCGCGTACACGATGACGCTCAAGTAAGAAACCGCCGCATTTTGAGACGCACGGTTTTAATTTAAACAGAGGCAATCACGATAAGGCGGATACGCCAAGGAGACATTGATGTCTGAAAAATTTATCACCCAAAATATTAGGCGGCGTGATGTGCTGGCAGTGGCCGGCACTGGGGTCGTTGCCGCCAGCACCATCGGGCTTTTCGTGGGGGACGCCATGGCGGACCCGGCGGCCGTTGCCAAGGCCATTAAGGCTAAGATCGGCGACAAGAAAACCATGGCCGGTAATGTCACGCTTGAGCTTCCGCAGATCGCGGAAAACGGCAACACGGTTCCCATCGCGGTTGAAGTCAAAAGCCCGATGACCGGCAGTGATTATGTCAAGGCTGTTCACATCTATTCCGAAGGGAATCCTGCCCCGGATGTCGCGACGTTCAGGTTTACGCCTGATAGCGGCAGGGCCCGGGTTTCGTTACGCATGCGCATGATCAAGAGCCAAAATGTCGTGGCGGTTGCCGAAATGAGCAACGGCAAGGTCCACATGGTCAAGAATGCGGTTAAAGTCACAATCGGCGGCTGCGGCGGCTGACGGGTAATAGGGAGTATTAGAAATGGCAAAAGCCAGAGTGAAAGCGCCTAAGTCCGTCAAGAAGGGCGAGGTGTTCGAAGTCAAGACGCTGATTTCTCATAAGATGGAAACCGGCCTCAGGAAAAACAAGAAAACGGGTAAGAAGATTCCACGGAAAATCATCAACAAGTTCTCCGTGACTTACGGCGGCAAGGAAGTGTTCGGGTCCGATTGGCACCCGGCGGTTTCCGCCAACCCGTACGTTTCCTTTTTCGTAAAGGCGTCGGCGAGCGGCCCAATGAAATTCCAATGGACCGAAGATGGCGGCGCGGTTACCGAAAAATCCGTCAACATCAAAGTCACGTGAGAGTAGGGGATATCATGAAAAAACATTTTCAGGGAATCTTGATGGGCGCTGCCGTTGCGGTCGCCCTGTCGGGCTTTGCCGGCATCGCCAACAGTGCCGAAAAAATGGTCTACAAGTCTGGTGACCGGAGTAGCGGCTATACCTTCACCGCCAAGGAAACCAATGCGATGCAGGACGACGATATTGCCAACCCGGGCTTCCTTTATGTCGATGACGGCGAGGCCCTTTGGAACAAGGTGGACGGCAAGGCGGGCAAGTCCTGCGCGACCTGCCATGGCGTCGAATCGGCGTTGTTGACCGACGTCGGCACACGCTATCCCGTTTATAATGCGAAACTGGGCAAAATGCAGAATCTTGAGCAAAAGATTAACCAGGAACGCGATGAAAAGATGGGGGCCAAGCCCTACAAGTATGAATCCGGCTCGATGCTTTCGTTGACCATCTACATGAAGAACCAGTCCAGGGGCAAGCCCATGAACGTCAGCATCGACGGTCCGGTGGTTCCTTTCTTCGAAGCGGGTAAAAAGTTCTACAACCAGCGCCGCGGCCAGTTGGACATGTCCTGCGCGAATTGTCATGTCGACAACCCCGGCAACATGATCCGCGCCAACCTGTTGAGCCAGGGACAACCCAACGGTTTTCCCGCCTATCGGTTGAAATGGCAGAAGGCGGGTTCGTTGCACCGCCGGTTCCGCGGCTGCAACAAGAACATTCGGGCCAAGCCTTATGGTTACGGTTCAGACGAATACGTCAACCTTGAGCTTTATATTAGTTGGCGTGCACGCGGACTTCCGGTGGAG
>DASCOC010000318.1:0-2111 GCA_036011805.1 Rhodospirillales bacterium | reverse complement strand
CCACCGCATCCATCAATGCCAATTCATCTGCATGATCGTCGATGCGTTGAGCCAAGGCTTCCAGACAGCGTGCCCGCTCGTTTATGGGAACGCGTCGCCATTCCTCGAACGCCGTCTTGGCCGAGGCAACCGCCCGATCGACATCTTTCTCCGTCGCTTCGGGCACCTCACCTAGCTTCTCCCTATTGGAAGGATTGATTGTTTCAAACGTCCTTCCGTTCGTGCTCTCATGCCATTCGCCGCCTATATAAATTCCTTTCGGAGTGAAACCTAGGTCGGGAGTAATCATAAGATGTTCTCTTTTATTCCTATTTTTTAAATTCGGCATGATTGCAAATTATGGAACGATTGCAGCCCTAAGGACAGAACGGCTTGCGGCCTTTTCAAAGGCTTCGTCCAACTGTTCCAAGGAAAATTTTGAATCGACGATATCCTTGAACGGGAAACGGTCCCGGTTAGCCATTACAAAGTCCAACGCCTGGATTAGGTGCCGCGGGTGGTAATTATGAATGCCCTTCAGGGTGATCCATTTTTTGAGAATAAGATTACCGTCAATGGTGAAATTGTCTTTGGGATTAACCAGTCCTCCGATCACGTATCGCCCGCCAATGCGCAACATTTGGATGCCTATAGGTACGGCCGCGGCCACACCACAAACCTCTATGCCAACGTCAGCACCGTCGGGCGGGCAAATTGCGCGAACAGCCTCGACAAGGGCGTCTTCATCCATGGATGAAATGTCGAAAACATGATCGGCGCCGAATTTTTTGGCCGTGTCCAAACGGGAGGTGACCGTATCCAGACCGATGACCCGTCGCGCGCCGCGAGCCTTGGCAATGGCGCAGCCATAAAGCCCAAGCAACCCGAGACCCTGGACCACTACCGTATCGCCCAACTGGATATCAGCGGCCTCGGTAACCGAGATCATCGTCGCGACACCGCAGTTCAGCGGCGTTGCCTCCTCATCGCTAAGATCATCGGGAAGAAGCAAAATTCCGGTGCCGGGCAGGATGTAGCAGTAATCGGCAAAGCCACCCAAAAAATGGGGGTCGTCATCAACCAGATCATGGCCATATTTACGCAATCCCGGAGATTTTTGAGGCATGTCGTGGATATCGCGATAATGGGATTCGCCATGATGGAAGAACTCGGTCCAGGTTACCCGGTCTCCGACGGACAGTGGCTCGCCACGCAAATCGTTGGTAATTCCCTCGCCAATCTGTTCGATGATACCGATAATTTCGTGGCCCAGAATTCCGGGGCAGGGATTTGGGCGGCGGCCCTGGTACGAATGAATATCAGACCGGCAGATAGTGGACATGGTGATACGCACCAGTACTTCGCCGGGATGCACGTCACGCACCGGGTATTCCCGGATCACAAAGGGTGTATTCGGAGCCTCGTATACAACGGCTTGGCCTGTTTTCGTCATCTGATTATCCATTGTTTCTAAGCTGTTCCGTTTATGGCGAAGTCGAAGATTTCATGACTTCTCAAACCGCCCAAAGCACCCCGTTCGGCATAAGCATTATTCAGCGGATCGCTGATAACAAAGGGGACGTTGGCTTCATACACGCTGCCGTGGGTGCGCAGCCGGTGGCCCTTAAGGGCGGAAAGATCATGATCGACCTCCCGGGCGCCGATTACGGTGACCTTATCGGCGAGTACGGCGACATCACCCTCCCGGTCGAGGGGCTGCTCCAATTCCCGGCACACGGTTTCGGCGGTCATAATTTGTTCAATGCCCGGAGTGCCTTCGATAGCCTCAATGACCCGACTGGCCTCAAGGCCCACATTGCAATAAACGCGAACGAACCCCCCGAGGGCGCCGTGATGGCCGACGAAAGCATCGGTGATCGGACATATGACATGGCACGTCCCTTCGCCGACGGCATCATCCAGAATATCTTGAAGCCAAATGACGTTGGGGTTGCCGTCTTCATCCGCTTTGTCCCCCATGCCATGATCGGCGGTAAGCGCGACAATTGCGCCCAGTTCCTTCAGGCGTCCGAAACGGGAATCCAAATCCTTATAGAACTGGTTTGCTTCGGGGGTGCCGGGGGCATGGGCATGCTGAATAAAATCGGTGAGCGATAGATAAAGAATATCCG
>DASCOC010000317.1:0-2962 GCA_036011805.1 Rhodospirillales bacterium | reverse complement strand
ATAAGTTGATGCGATCATTCGCTCGTAATACGGAACTCATCGCAAGACCCGACCAAGGTTCGAAGGCAAAATTATCGAAGGAGACCGTCATGTGATACGAATTAAAACCACCTTGACAGCAAGCGCCTCATATAAGCGGGCATGGAGATCAATAAGCCCCGCTCTCCCCCCACAGCGAAGAAAGGCCTCGTCCGGCCTTGACATTCCTAAATATTTACGATAAAATTCCTTGTTGTATTTATATATAGGAATTATAAGTTGATATGATCAAAAAACCCCTAATAATTCCCAAAAAATTGACCTCCTGAGCCCGGAAAAGAGGGCCCATGACGATGTCTTCGGCTCCGTTTCCGCCGGAAATCGTCAAAATACTTTGGCCTTGGAAAATGGCCACCCGATGTCCACCCAATGTCCACCGAATGTCCACCGAATGCCGACCAATGCCCACCAATGCCTACCTTTTATTTTCAGCGCCCCGGTCCTGGCCGCCGGTTATTGTTCTTTAACCCGCGAATGATATAGGTTTGACGACAATGGACGCAGGGGGGCCTGCCCATGGTATGCTCGTCGGTTGCGCATTCGTTATTGAGGAGAATTCGAGATGCTGAAATCCACCCTTGTAGGGCCCATGCGCCCGGCGAAATCATTGGTCGCCGTCCTCATTGCCGCCTCCCTGACCCTGGCCGCCTGTGCCCCTGGGGCCGGGCCGATGAGCCGGTCCGCTTCCACCGGCAATAGCACCGCTGGCGCCAACGCCAAGCAGCAAGCGGCGCAGGTTCAATACTCCGACATTCCGGTTCCCAAAGGCCGCAAGATCAATGTCGACAAAACCGTGGTCGTCGGTACCGACGTCTGGTACGGGCAATTGACCTTCGACACCAGCCATTCGGCGGAAGCCATGTTCAATTTCTATACCCGTGAGCTACCCAATTACGGCTGGCGGAAAATCACCTCGGCCCGCGCCCAGACGTCCATTTTGACCTATGACCGCCAAAACCGGGTGATGACCATGGCCATCCAGCCCAACCGCATCCGCGGCTCGGAAGTCATGATCACCGTATCGCCCAGGGAATTGGCCCAACCCCAGGCGCCGGCACCCCGGGCGGCAACCCCTGCCCCCGTGACCCTGGCGCCGCCGCCTTCATCGCCATCGGCGGTAGCGCCGCAACCACAGAGATAACATCACCATGAAAGAAGTCGTCATCATTGATGGGGTCCGCAGCCCGATCGGCAAATTCGGCGGCAGCCTGTCCCAGGTCCGCCCCGATGACCTGTTGGCCGACGTCCTCAAGGCGCTGATGGAACGCACCGGCGTCGATGCGGGGCTGTTGGACGACGTATATGCCGGCTGCGGCAACCAGGCCGGCGAGGACAACCGCAACGTCGCCCACATGTCGACCTTGCTGGCCGGGTTCCCTGCCGAAATCCCCGGCGTCACCGTCAACCGCAACTGCGCGTCGGCGTTAGAAGCCGTCAACCAGGGCGCCAAGGCGATCATCGCCAACGAAGGCGATATCTTTATCGGATCCGGCGTCGAATCCATGAGCCGGGCGCCGTGGAGCATGCCGAAACCGGACCGGGTCCCGACCTTCCAGCCGCCGAAGATGTGGGACACCACCATCGGCTGGCGTTTCAACAACCCGAAAATGGATGCGCTGTATCCGATCATCAGCCTCGGCGAGACGGCGGAAAACATCGCCAACGAAATGCAGATCACCCGCGAAGACCAGGACGCTTTCGCCGTCGAGAGTCATACCCGCGCCGTCAATGCCATCAACGAAGGTCGCTTCAAGGACGAAATCGTCACCATCCAGGTGCCGCAGCGAAAAGGCGATCCGGTGATCGTCGATACCGATGAGCATCCCCGCTACACCCGGGAAAACGGGCATTGCACGCTGGCCACCTCGATCGAAGACATGGCCGCCCTCAAGCCCTCGTTCAGCAAGGACGGCACCGTCACCGCCGGTAATTCCAGCGGCATCAACGACGGCGCCGCGGCGCTGTTGATCATGGAAGCGGATAAAGCCAAGGAGATGGGCCTCAAGCCGATGGTCCGCTGGTGCGGCTCGGCCACCGCCGGGGTCGATCCCGGCGTCATGGGCTACGGCCCGGTGCCGGCGACGGAAAAGCTGCTGGCGCGCTTAGGCCTCTCCATCAACGACATCGGCCTGATCGAACTCAACGAAGCCTTCGCCGCCCAGTCCATCGGCTGCATCCGGCGCTTAGGCCTCGACACCGACATCACCAACGTCAACGGCGGCGCCATTGCCTTGGGCCACCCGACCGGGTGTTCGGGGGCCAGAATCCTGACCACCCTGATCCACGAAATGAAGCGCCGGGCCAAGGACGCGCCGCGGCCGTTTTATGGGCTGGCGACCCTTTGCGTTGGCGTCGGCCAGGGCGTATCGACCATCATCGAATTGATTGGGGACTAGGCCGGCCCGATGAGCGACTCAATTGATCGTCCGCTTTCCGGTATCCGCGTCACTGGGCTTGAGCAATACATGGCCGGGCCCTATTGCACCATGGCGCTGGCCGATGCCGGCGCCGAAGTCATCAAAATCGAACGCCCCGGCCCCGGCGACCCGCGTCGCGCCATGCCGCCGTTCGCGGAAAAGGACGGAGTCAAAAAAGCCGCCGGATTCATGGCTTATAACCGCAATAAAAAAAGTTTAGGGCTTAACCTGCGTGACCCCAAGGGCCAGGACATCTTCCGCAAGCTGGCGATGGCGTCCGATGTGGTGGTCGAAAACCTGCGCCCCGGATCGATGAGCAAGCTCGGCCTCGGCCATAAGGACATGCGGGCGCTGAAACCGGAACTGGTGTGGGCGATTATTTCCGGCTTCGGCCGCATGGATGGTTTTCGCGGTCCCTATTCGGATCGTCCCGCCTTCGACATCGTCGCCGAAGCCATGAGCGGCATCATGAATGTCGTCGGGTTCGCCGACAAACCGCCGAGCTG
>DASCOC010000316.1:0-6707 GCA_036011805.1 Rhodospirillales bacterium | reverse complement strand
GATTTTAAAACCCCGGACCACATCGTCGAAGCCGCCATTAAGGCGCTTAAAGACGGTCATCACGGATATACCCCCGCCGACGGCATCCCCGAACTGCGCCATGCCGTCGCCGCCGACATTAAGCAGCGCCGGGGGGTTGAGGTCGATCCGGCCAACGTCCTAATCGTTCCCGGCGGCAAGGTGACGATGTTCTTCGCCATGTTGATGTTCGGCGAAGCCGGGGCCGAGATCATCTACCCCAATCCCGGCTTTCCGATCTATCAATCGGCGATTGAGTTTTCAGGCGCCAAGGCGGTAGCCATGCCGCTGCATGAGGAAACCGGTTTTTCGTTCAACGCCGAAGAGGTGCTGGACCTGATCACGCCCCGCACCAGGCTAATCATTCTCAACAGCCCCGCCAACCCGACCGGCGGCGTCACCCCCAGGGATGAAATCGAACGCCTGGTCAATGGCCTGGACGCCCACCCGGACGTTTATATCATGTCCGACGAAATATACGCGCGTATGCTCTATGACGGACGCGAGCATGTCAGCCTGCTGGAGTTCGAGGCCATCCGCGACCGGGTGATCCTGCTCGACGGCTGGTCGAAAACCTACGCCATGACCGGCTGGCGGCTGGGCTATGGGGTTTGGCCCAAGACCCTGATCGAGGGGGCGACAAAGCTTGCCATCAATTGCCATTCCTGTGTCAGCGCGGCCAACCAGTTTGCCGGCATTGCCGCCCTGGAAGGGCCACAAACACCCGTCGATGACATGGTGCGAGCCTTTGATCGGCGGCGCGGCATCATTGTCGAGGCGTTGAACCAAATTCCCGGCATCACCTGCGCCGGGTCCGGCGGCGCGTTTTACGCCTTCGCTAATATTTCCGGCACCGGCATCGGGTCCATGACGCTTCAGGATAAATTTCTAAATGAGGCCGGCGTCGCAACGCTTTCGGGCACCAGCTTCGGCCAAATGGGCGAAGGCTATATACGCTTTTCCTACGCCAATTCGGCCGAAAACATCAAAACCGCCATCCAGCGAATCCGGGAATGCCTTTAACCCGTGGTTTTTCGTGGTATGATCGCCACCAATTCACCAGCAGCATAAATGCTGGGCAACTGCTTAAAATTTAAGCACAGAGGGGAAATTAGGCCGGCCACTCAAGACTGGCTTCGTGACAATAACTCATTGAAATTAATAGCAATTATGTCCTAGCGCCATTTGTTTTAGGGTTGGCATGTTTTATGCGTTTACATGGCGTCCCTCAACGGGAGAAAAAATCGAAAGCCCATGAAGAAAATCGAAGCCATTATCAAGCCCTTCAAGCTGGATGAAGTGAAGGAAGCCCTTCACGAAATAGGCCTACAGGGTATTACCGTTCTTGAAGCCAAAGGGTTCGGCCGCCAAAAGGGCCATACCGAGTTATACCGCGGCGCCGAATATGTCGTCGATTTCCTGCCGAAGGTGAAAATCGAACTGGTCCTCGACGACGATATGCTTGATCGAGCGGTAGACGCGATCTTGCAGGCGGCCCATACGGGACGTATCGGCGACGGCAAAGTTTTCATATCCACGGTCGAGGACGTGATCCGCGTCCGCACCGGGGAAAGAGGAAAGGACGCGATCTAGCGTCCCATCTAAACAGTTAACATTAACCATCATTCGTTCATCGACCAAAAATTATAAGGGAATAGGAGCCCACACCATCATGTCTCTGAATTGCAAAAAACCCGAGGATGTCCTCAAAATTCTTAAGGACGACGAGATCAATTTCGTCGATCTTCGCTTCACCGATCCGCGCGGCAAGTGGCAGCACCTGACGATGACGGCTGAATTCATTGATGAGGATTCATTTACCGACGGCATTATGTTCGACGGATCGTCCATCGCCGGTTGGAAAGCCATCCATGAATCCGACATGTCGCTGGTCCCCGACGCAACCACCGCGGTCATGGACCCGTTCGCCGCCCAGCCGCAGATGATTCTGGTCTGCGACGTCATGGAACCGACCACCGGCCAGCCCTATGGCCGCGACCCCCGTTCGCTTGCCAAAAAGGCCGAGGCTTATCTGGGCTCCACCGGAGTCGGTGACACCGCTTACTTCGGTCCCGAAGCCGAATTCTTCATCTTCGACGATGTTCGTTTCGATGTGTCGATGAATTCGTGTTTCTACGAGTTTGATTCCGACGAAGGCCCCTATGTGTCGGGCAAGATCATGGATGAAGGCAATATCGGTCACCGTCCGCCGGTCAAGGGCGGCTATTTCCCGGTGCCGCCGGTCGATTCCGGGCACGACCTGCGCGCCGAAATGGTTACGGTGATGAAGGAAATGGGCCTCAACATGGACAAGCATCACCATGAAGTGGCGCCCAGCCAGGCCGAACTGGGCCTGACCTTCGCGCCGCTGGTGCGTTGTGCCGATAACCTGCAAATCTATAAATACGTCACCCACATGGTCGCCCATACCTACGGCAAGACCGCGACCTTCATGCCGAAGCCGGTGGCCGGCGACAACGGATCCGGCATGCATGTCCACCAATCGATCTGGAAAGACGGCAAACCGACCTTTGCCGGTTCCGGTTATGCCGACCTTTCTGACACGGCGTTGCACTACATCGGCGGTATCATGAAGCACGCGAAGGCATTCAATGCCTTCGTCAACCCGAGCACCAACAGCTATAAACGGCTGATCCCTGGTTTCGAGGCGCCGGTGCTGTTGGCTTATTCGGCCCGCAACCGCTCGGCCGGGTGCCGCATCCCGTTCGTCACTTCCGCAGCCGGTAAAAGGGTCGAGGTCCGCTTCCCGGATCCGACCAGCAATCCTTACCTCGGTTTTACGGCGATGCTAATGGCGGGGCTAGACGGCATCCAGAACAAGATCGATCCCGGCGACGCCATCGACAAGGATCTCTATGACCTGCCGCCCGAGGAACTGGCCAATGTTCCGACCGTCTGCGGGTCCTTGCGAGAAGCCTTGGAGGCCTTGGACGCCGACCGCGACTTCCTCAAGAAGGGCGATGTTTTCACGGATGATCAGATCGACGCCTACATGGAGCTGAAATGGGAAGAGGTCTACAACTTCGAGCACACGCCGCACCCGGTCGAGTTTATGATGTATTACTCGTCTTAGATCGCGATCGTTTCAAACGAAAGGGCCACTCCCGAAGGGGGGTGGCCTTTTTTGTTCCCCGCCCTCTTATTAACGCCCGGGCAGCTTGACGGTGAAGGTCTTGTCCCCCGCCTTGTGGACGCTGTCCCAGGCGCGAACGATGACGCTGGTGATGCCGGGCGGGATGCTGATAACGGAACTGCCGCGGGTGAAGGGCTGCTCATCGACGTGGGGGTGAAACAGCACGCGCGTCCCCAGTACCTTGTCGTCGGGTGAAAGAATCTCGAACTTGTTGGCGTAATGATCCCAGCCGGTATCGGCGTGAGCGACGGTGACCGTAAAGTAATAACCGCCGCCGCTGGAATTCGCCTTGACCTTGACCACCGAGGCCTTGCCGGCAGCGGCGATGCCGGGCCAGCCCAAACCGGCGACCAACAGGGCGGCTAAGGTGGCGGATGAAGCTGTTCGTTTCATGGCACGCGGCCTCCGGTACAGTTTATTCCAGGCGATGCCTCAGCGTGACCAAATATTTTCGTAAAATCAAGGGAGTAACGAAAATTTGAAGATAATGGTTGCATTGTCAATCTAAATGTGTTCTTGTTTTGTTCACATAAATAATAACCGTTTCCCAAGGAGGAACCAAACCATGCACAACAAAGCATTCATGCAGGAATTCCTGGCCCTGGCGGCGATGTTCATCGCCGGCTACGCCTTCATGCTAGTGGCCTAAGTCTGGGCCATAGGGGTATCTGCCCTACCCGTTTATTCCGGCGGCACTGGGCGTGGGTTGCCGTCTTCATCGAGGGCAACGAAGGTGAAAACCCCTTCAGTAACCTTAATTCGGGCTTTGGTATCATCGCGATGCAGCGCCCAGGCCTCAAGGCCAATTGTAATGGATGTGTTGCCGACTTTCTGGATATCGGCGTAACAGCAAACGACGTCACCGATTTTGACCGGCTTGTGAAAGGTAAACCCGGTGACGGCAACGGTCGCCACCCGGCCGTGGGCGCGGGCCGACGCGGTAACGCCGCCGGCGATATCCATTTGCGAGATCACCCAGCCGCCGAAAATGTCGCCGGCCGGGTTGACATCCGCCGGCATCGCCAGCGTCCGTATGGCTAATTCACCCTTTGGTTCAGGCATGTTTTCCTTCTCCAAAACCACAATATCTTGTAAGAATTTTAATGTCATATACTCTATCATGCTTGCACGATGGCAACAGGCTTTATTAGGATGTCGCCGACGCAGGGAAATGGAGAGGCCATGACGGGCGACCTATTCGATCAAGACGGGCAAGCCGGGGCGAAGAAAAACAAACCGGCAAAGGCTAAGTCCAAGGCTAAGGGGAAAAAGCCCGCGGCCAAGGCGAAGGTCGGGCCCGTGGCTAAAGCCGCGAAAAAATCAAAAAAGAAATCGTCTACCGCCGTCAAGACCGCCACTTCCGGCCCATCCAAGGGTGACAAGAGGCGTGGAGCAGCGGAAGCCACGACAGGGACGAAAAATAACTATTCGGCCAAGGATATCGAGGTCCTGGAAGGACTGGAACCGATCCGCCGCCGGCCAGGCATGTACATCGGCGGCACCGACGAACGCGCCCTGCATCACTTGGCCGCGGAAATCATCGACAATTCCATGGACGAGGCAGTGGCCGGCCACGCCAGCTACATCGACATTCATCTGGCCGAGGACCAGACCCTCACCGTCACCGATAACGGGCGCGGCATTCCGGTCGACCCGCACCCCAAATTCAAGGATAAATCGGCGCTGGAAGTGATCCTGACGACGTTGCATTCGGGCGGTAAGTTCTCGGGCGACGCCTACGAAACATCGGGCGGACTGCATGGAGTCGGCTTGTCCGTGGTCAACGCGCTGTCGGATAGACTCCGGGTCGAAGTCGCCAGGGACAAAAAGCTGTGGTCGCAATCATTCATCCGGGGGGTGCCGGAATCGCCGCTGAAAAAAGAAGGCGCCGTTAATAACCGCCGCGGCACCACCGTCATATTCCACCCGGATTCCAAGATTTTTAGTGCCCAAACCCACTTCCGTCCGGCCGTGCTGTACCGGATGGCGCGCTCCAAGGCCTATCTTTTCCGGGGCGTTGAAATCCGCTGGTCTTGCGACCCCAAGCTGATCGCCGCCGATGACCAGACCCCGGCCGAAGCGAAAATGCACTTTCCCGGCGGTTTGGAAGACTTCCTGGTCTCCAAGCTGGACGGGCGCAAGGCGCTGACGCCGGTGCCCTTCGCCGGACGCAGCAAGCTCAACGGCGGTTCGGGCAAAATTGAATGGGCCGTCGCCTGGCCGCTGGACGAGGACGGATTCTTCAATTCCTACTGCAACACCGTCCCTACCCCCCAGGGCGGCACCCACGAACTAGGCCTGCGTAGCGCCCTGGCCAGGGGGTTGCGCGGTTATGGGGCGCTCACCAACAACAAACAGGCCGCCAAGATCACCGCCGACGACACCGTCGGCGATGCCTGCATCATGCTATCGGTGTTCATCAATGATCCGCAGTTCCAGGGCCAGACCAAGGATCGCCTTTCCACCCCGGAGGCCCAGAAACTGGTCGACTCCTCTATTGGCGACCATTTTGACCACTGGCTTTCGGCGACGCCGGACATCGCCAACGCCATCCTGGAACACGTGATCGAACGCGCCGAGTTGCGCCTCAAGCGCCGCCACGACAAAAAAATGAAACGTCAATCGGCGACCAAACGCCTACGGCTGCCCGGCAAACTCACCGATTGCACGGCCGATACCGCCGAAGGCACGGAAATCTTCCTGGTCGAAGGCGACAGCGCCGGCGGCTCGGCGAAGTCCGCCCGCGAGCGTAAAAACCAAGCCGTGCTGCCGTTGCGCGGCAAGATTCTCAACGTCGCCAGCGCGTCGGTCGATAAAATCCAGGCCAACCAGGAAATCAACGATTTGATCGAGGCCTTGGGCTGCGGTATCGGCGATAAATTCATGGCCGACGACCTGCGTTATGAGCGTGTCATTATCATGACCGACGCCGATGTGGATGGCGCCCATATTGCCTCTTTATTGATGACATTCTTCTTTAAAGAAATGCCAGAACTTATTGAAAATGGTAATCTTTATCTTGCCTTGCCACCGCTTTTCCGAATCGCCCAGGGCGCCAAGACGGCCTATGCACGCGACGATTCCCACAAGGACGAATTGCTGAAAAAGACCTTCACCGGCAATGACAAAATCGAAATCAGCCGCTTCAAGGGCCTAGGCGAAATGCCGCCCAAACAATTGAAGGAAACGACCATGGACCCGGCGACCCGGACGCTATTGCGCGTCACCGTGCCGCCCCGTCATTCCGACGAGGACATCCTCGAAGCCCGCGAAACGTCGAAGCTGGTCGACAGCCTGATGGGCAAGAAGCCGGAACTGCGCTACCAATTCATCACCGAACACGCGCAATTCGTCGACCAAATCGACGTTTAGGCCCCTGCCCCGCAAAAACAACCTCCCTTTGGGTCCTGATCCCGGCCCCCCTGCATACGCCAATAACCAATTGCGGGGGGTTATTTCACAATACTTTCAAACCCTTCGATAAATGTGCTTAAATTCAGTAGGTTCTTGTAGCTGGGAAAAGAACGAATGCCCG
>DASCOC010000315.1:0-1804 GCA_036011805.1 Rhodospirillales bacterium | reverse complement strand
TCGCGATGCCCCGCATCGCCACGCCGCGCACTCCTAGCCGAAAGCCTTGGGAAACCGTCTCTATGGGTCATTATCGTCGATCCTTGGTATGAGCGGGGGGCGCGGCGGGCGAATGGCGCGCATCCTTGTTGTCGGTTCGGTGGCCAGGGACGAGGTGATCCGCCTCGGCACGCCTTTTCACGCCGGCACCCACATGCAAGGCGAATGGCTGGGAGAGCGTCTCGGCGGCGGTGCCTCGAACACCGGTGTCGCCCTGGCCCGCGCCGGTCACGAGACGGTAATCGTCTCCGCCACTGGCAACGACAGGGTGGGCCGGGAACTGCTGGCGGAATTAACCGCCAACGGCATCGACAGCTCGCAAATCATCACCGTCGAAGGGGCGTCGACCCGCTCGGTGGTGATGATCGATCCCGAAGGCGAGCGCACCATCGTCAATCTCAACCGCTGCCAAGAGACGAAACCGCCGGCGCGTCTCCTCAACGTGGCCGCGGATAGCCTTTACGTACGAAGCTGGTCTCCAGACCTGGGCCCGCTTCTCGATGCCAAGATGCAATCCTGCCGCGTTATCGCCCATATGCCGCCTTGCGGCGACGGCGTCCGGCCGGCTCACATTCTGGTCGCTTCCCAATCGGACCTTGAGGCTTTGATGCTCAACGAACCTTTCGAGGCGGGCCGCCGGGTCGCCGGGAACGCTCTTGAGTGGGTGATCGTCACGCGGGGTGAAAACGGCGCCACGGCTTATGCCCTTGACGATCATTTGTCCGTTCCGGCGCCGAAAGTGAAAGCCATCGACACCACCGGCGCCGGCGATGCGTTCGCCGCCGGGCTTATCCATGCCCTGGTCTCCGGCGCCGATATGAACCAGGCGCTTACCACGGCTTGCGCCTGGGGCGCGGAGGCGACTAAATGGGAAAGCTCGACGCTTCCCATTGAGGCTATAAAAAGCCTCGTTTAATTTGGAAATTCGGTGACAGCATACTTAATTCAATATCAGGGATTACTGAAATTCCATCTCTGTCCGCCGCAAGGGGGCGCGAATTAAGTATGCTGTCACCGAATTTCCAAATGCCGCCAGGATTGGGTTGCCCCCGGTCATGGAATAAGGATATAACCCGCGGCTCCTGCCCGGGTATCGGAGAACAAAAGCCCTGACAAGGGACCGGCCGGACGGGAGTTGGGGAGTACTTTCGTTTCAATCATATTTCAAATCCAAATGAGGTTTTCAGGGCATGGATGTCGAACGCACCTTGTCGATCATCAAGCCGGACGCCACGGCCCGTAACATCACGGGCAAGATCAACACCTTTTTTGAAGAGGCCGGGCTGCGCATCGTCGCCCAGAAGCGTCTTCACCTGACCCGTCAACAGGCAGAGGTTTTTTACGCCGTCCATGCCGAACGGTCTTTTTTCAATGAACTCTGCGATTACATGATTTCCGGTCCGGTGGTGGTCCAGGTCCTTGAAGGTGAAGAGGCCATTGCCAAGAACCGCCAAGTCATGGGCGCCACCAATCCGGCTAATGGCGAAGAGGGCACCATCCGCAAGGAACTTGGCGTCAACGTTCAGGAAAACTCGGTGCATGGATCCGATTCGCTAGATAACGCGGCCAAGGAAATCGCCTTTTTCTTTGCCGAGTCGGAAATCGTCGGTTGATGCAAAGCCCGCTCTAGACATCAGACGCGGCCGCCTCCGGCCGACTTTCCATCATTCCGCGCCGGGAATCACTTGCTTGGTTTATTTTCGCCGGCCGCCATCGGCACAGGGATTCACAAGCGCTCCTTCGGGTGCCCCGGCACCGTCGATAA
>DASCOC010000314.1:0-9862 GCA_036011805.1 Rhodospirillales bacterium | reverse complement strand
CCTTCGAGCATATAATCATCGAAGGTTTTTTCGGCCAGCTTGGTGTCCGGGTTGACCCAGGAGATGATGAACACAGTATGACCCTGAGCGACGGCCCAGCGGATGAACGAGTTTTCTTTCCTGAGATCGAGGATGTAGTACTTGTTGATCCAGGGCGGAATGATCAGCAGCGGCGTCTGGCAGACCGTCTTGGTCGAGGGCGCAAACTGGATCAGTTCCATCAAATCGTTCCGGAAAACTACCTTGCCGGGGCTTTCGGCGACGTTGACGCCGACCTCGAAAGCGTCATCGTCGGTCATGCGGATATTCAACCGACCGAAATCCTCATCCAAATCCTCAAGAAGATTCTTCAAGCCGTTGATAAGATTCTCGCCGCCGGTTTCGGCGGTCGCCGCCAGAACCTGGGGATTGGTCAACACAAAATTGCTGGGCGACAGCGCCTCGATGAATTGGCGGGTGTAGAAATCGACCTTTTGGGCATCCTTGGCCTCAAGCCCCTCGACCCCGGTGACGGTGGATTGCAGCCACCGGGACGTCAACAGGTAGGATTGCTTGATGTAATCGAAGATGTCGTTCTCATTCCAGGACGCATCTTTGAAGCGTCGATCGCCGGGATCGGGGGTGATGGCGGGGTCGGCTTCTCCACCCATCATCCGCGTTGCCGCGTTCTGCCACAGATTTGTGTAATCCTGCCAAAGTTCCATGTTGGCCTGCATCAGTTTCGTAGGGTCGGCCATCAGGCGCGTCGTCATTTCCATGAACGCGCCGCCGATGTTCAGCGGGTCCAGCGAATTAGGACCCGCAGCGGCCCCCTTGTCTGACATCTCACTGGTTTGGCGGGCGAGGAAGTCGGTGATCATGTTTTGGCTGGCTTCGGCGATGTCGGCCATTGAACGCGAAATTTCGGCGGCGCCGGGAAACGAACCGTTGGTCCCTGGTTGATCGATCATAGCAATCCTTTATGATTGGCGGTGTCGGCGGGGCAAATATGCTGTTATGCTGCGCCGCAATATAATCAAATGATGTTTGTAAACGGTTAACCTTTTTCAGGCAATGTGCAATTTCGAGGAAGAATTCCGTTGCTTGGGGGTATAGCGAAATGAAGGATTCAGAAAGAATGGGTCTGCTTGACCATGTCACACCATTGTTGCGGTCGCGGACGCGGCCCGGAAAAACGTTACCGCTGAAGATGGGGCTAATATTGAGTGGTGTTCTGTTAAGCGGAACGGTGCTCAATGCCTGTTCGCAGGTACCTGACGCCGTCAACCCGGCGGAATGGTACAAAAGCACGGTTGATTTATTCGCCGGTGACGGCAAAGAGGCTGACAAGCAGCAAGCCGACAACAAAGACGGCAAAAAAAGCGGCCTTGTCGCCGACCGGGGCAAAGCACCTCCGGGGTCGGATAAATCCTTTCCCAATTTATCTTCCGTCGACCGCCAAGCGCGCGCCAGGGACAATACCGGCACCGGCCTGACGGCGGATACGGAGCGGCCCAAATACGCACCGGCCGTGCAACGCCAGGGCGCGGCGACCGAAATCTTGCAGGCCCAGCCTCGCCCGGCGCCGGTGACAACCCCGTCGCCAGCCATCGCCGCGGTTCAACCGCCGCCGCAGGCAATGCCGAAAGCGTCGGTGGCGCAAGCTCCATTGGCAAGATCCATGCCGACAATGCCGGTGCCCCAACCCGAACCACAAATGGCCAAGCCTACGGTGTCGCCGAAGCTGGCGCCGCCGGTGATGACCGCTGATCAAAAGGCAAATGAACAACGCCTGGCCCAGCAATTGGCTGAAATTCGCTCCCGCGCCGCGGAATTGGGTGATCTTCCGATTTCCGCAAGCCAACCGGCCGCGCAAGGTGATTTCGGAACCCTGGTGATTTCTTCCGATGGCATTGTCTCCAACAATCTCATGGCCGCCGCCGAGACTCCCAAGGCCGCCATATCGGCGCCGCCGACGGGGCCAGGGGCAAGCCAACTGCTCGACAGCCCGCCCGCCTATCCGGGAAACGCCGTTCGGGTGGCAACGATCTTGTTTGACAACGGCTCTTCAAAATTGAAGTCACGGGACAAGCGAATCTTGAGCGCGGTGATGCGTTTGCAACGGAAGA
Source organism: Rhodospirillales bacterium (assembly GCA_036011805.1). Lineage (GTDB taxonomy): Bacteria > Pseudomonadota > Alphaproteobacteria > Rhodospirillales > Casp-alpha2 > Casp-alpha2. The sequence goes on along the minus strand of DASCOC010000314.1, from coordinate 7,754 downwards.
ACGGCGGCCAGGTCAGGGTCATCGGTCATGCCTCGTCGCGTACCCGCAATCTGACCCCGATTAATCATAAGATGACGAACTTTGAGGTCTCCGCCAGCCGGGCCGACAGGGTCGCCGGCGAATTGATGCGCCTAGGGGTCAACAAAAAAGACATTCTGATCGCCGCGGTGTCGGATGCCGATCCGGCTTATTATGAAATCATGCCGTCCGGCGAAGCCGGCAACCGCCGTACCGAGATTTACATCGTCAATTGAGCCCCGTCTGGTTCGCTGACGAGTGATTTTGGCTTGTACCGACTACCGCCTTCTGGCAAGTGAACGCGATGGAAAAGGAATTCCATAAGATCGGGCTATTGCCGCCGTACGTGTTTGCCGAGGTCAACGCGATGAAAGCGCGTGCGCGAGCCGCAGGCGCCGATATCATCGATTTTGGCATGGGCAACCCGGACCAGCCGACGCCGCCTCATATCGTCGAGAAATTGGTCGAGACGGTGCAGGATCCCAAAACCCACCGGTATTCCACCTCGCGTGGCATTCCGGGCCTGCGTAAAGCCATCGCCGCCTATTACGGACGGCGTTTCGGAGTCGATGTCGACCCGGAGACTGAAACCATCGTCACCTTGGGATCGAAGGAGGGGCTGGCCAACCTGTCATCGGCCATCACCAATCCCGGCGATGTCATCCTGGCCCCCAATCCCAGTTATCCCATTCATCCCTTCGGCTTCATCATTGCCGGCGCCGGGGTGCGCTCCATTCCCATCGGCCCGGAACAAGAATTGATGGAGGTATTGCGCGACGCCGTCGAAAATTCATCGCCGAAGCCGAAAGCGGTGGTGTTGAACTATCCCAACAATCCGACCGCCAAGGTGGTCGATCTGGATTTTTATGAACAGGTGGTGGATTTCTGTCTCCATCACGGAATATATATTCTCTCCGACATCGCCTATTCCGAGGTTTATTTCGACGGGCCCCCGCCGCCGTCGATCCTTCAGATCAAGCGCGCTTGGGATATCGCCGTCGAGTTTTCATCGATGAGCAAGACCTATTCGATGCCGGGGTGGCGGATTGGTTTCGCCACCGGCAATAAAAAGCTGATCTCGGCGCTGGCCCGAATCAAGTCCTACCTGGATTACGGCGCCTTCACCCCCATTCAAGTGGCCGCAGTGGTGGCGCTGAACGGGCCGCAGGATTGCGTCGATGAGATGCGATTGCTTTATAAAAATCGCCGCGATGTCCTGATCGACGGCCTCGCCGCCGCCGGTTGGGAGGTGCCGTCGCCGGCGGCAACGATGTTCGCCTGGGCGCCGGTCCCACCCGACTTCGCCGCCCTGGGCTCGATGGAGTTTTCCAAGCTGCTGCTATCGGAAGCCGAGGTCGCGGTGTCGCCGGGCATCGGCTTCGGCGATAATGGCGAGGGCTTCGTGCGCATCGCCTTGGTCGAAAACGAACAGCGCATCAGACAGGCGGTCCGCAACATCAAGGCGTTTCTGCGCGGCCATGATCAGGCCCCGCCCAACAAGGATGGAAAAAAGGCAGCCTCCCAATGAGCAAATCTTTGAATATCGGCATTGCCGGCCTCGGCACTATCGGCGGCGGCACCTTTAAGTTACTGATGGAGCAGGCGGAGAGTATCGAACGCCGCTCGGGCCGCGCCGTCCGCTTGGTGGCGGTTGCCGAACCCGATGCTTCCAAGATGGAAGAGGCCGAAAAGATTGGCATCCGCTGTTATACCGACGCCCTGCCCATGGCCGCCGATGATGGCATCGACGTGGTCGTGGAGCTGATCGGCGGGTCGGACGGGATCGCCAAAAAGCTTTGCGAAACCGCCATCGCCAACGCCAAGCATGTGGTTACCGCCAACAAGGCGATGGTCGCCCATCACGGCACCGCATTGGCCGTTGCGGCCGAAGACGCCGGTGTCAGCTTCGCCTATGAGGCCGCCGTGGCCGGCGGTATTCCGATCATCAAGTCGCTTCGCGAAGGCCTGGCCGGAAACTCCATCGAGCGCGTCTACGGTATCCTCAACGGCACCTGTAATTTTATCCTCTCAGCCATGAGCGACCAGGGCCGCGAGTTCGAGGACGTGCTCCAGGAATGTCAGGAACTGGGCTACGCCGAGGCCGACCCCAGTTTCGATATCGACGGCATCGACACCGCACACAAACTGGCGATCCTGGCCAGTGTCGCCTTCGGCGGCGAGGTCAATTTCGACGCCGTCCATGTCGAAGGCATCCGCCATATTTCACCCATGGACATGCAATTTGCCGCCGAGTTGGGCTACCGCATCAAATTGCTGGGCATCGCGTCTGTCCGCGATGACGGGCTGGAACAACGGGTTCACCCCTGCATGGTGCCGGAAGCCGCGCCCATCGCCCATGTCGCCGGTTCGCTGAACGCGGTGGTCGCGGACGGAGGGTTCGTCGACACCCTCGTGCAGGAAGGGTATGGCGCCGGCGCCGGGCCGACGGCGTCGGCTGTCGCCGCAGATATTATCGATATCGCCCGTGGCTTGAAGGTGCCGACATTCGGGGTCCCTGCCGACAAACTGAAATCCTTGCCGCCGGTGCCCATGGAACGACATTACGGCGCCTATTACATCCGCCTGATGGTGGTCGATAAACCGGGCGTGTTCGCCGATATCGCCAGTGCGCTGAAGAACCACGCGGTATCCATGGAATCGGTGATCCAGCGGACCCGCGATCCCGGCGAGGCGGTGCCGGTGGTGATGACCCTGCATGAGACCGAAGAGACCGCCATGGTCCAGGCGCTCGACGAAATCGCCGCGGTCGGGGCGGTGGTTGAGGAGCCCCGGATGATCCGGATCGAGTCTCTTTAGGGCTGGCCTTTACCCCCGGATCAGGGCAACAATACGCCATGGCCAAGGACAACTATACGGATCGCAATATCGCCCTTGAATCCGTTCGGGTGACCGAGGTCGTGGCCCTTGCCGCAGCCCAGTTCATGGGCGGCGGCGACGAACAATCGGCCGATCAGGCCGCCGTTGCCGCCATGCATGATGCCTTGGGAAAATTGGTGATCGACGGCACCATCCTTATCGGCGAAGGAACCCCCGACGAGACCGACAAGCTGTTCTCCGGCGAGAAAATCGGCACCGGCGAAGGGCCTAAGATGGATATCGCACTGGTTGCGCTCGAAGGCAAAAGCGTCGTCGCCAGAGGCGGCCCCAATGCGATGACGGTGATCGCCATGGCCGAGGACGGCGGCTTCCTGACCGTCCCCAACATCTACATGGATAAGATCGCCGTCGGACCCGGCCTGCCCGACGGCGTCGTCGACCTTGACAAGGAACCGGCGGAAAATCTGAAGGCGCTGTCGGAAGCCAAGGGTGTCCCGGTGTCGGACCTGGTCGTCTGCATGCTGGACCGTCCCCGGCATGGCGAACTGATCGCCAAGGTTCGCGACGCCGGTGCGCGGATGCGGTTGATCCTGGACGGTGACGTCAGCGGCGTGATCTCCGCCAGCCAGGTCGATGCCGGCGTTGACATCTTTTTGGGCGTCGGCGGCGCCCCGCAAGGGGTTCTGGCCGCCGCGGCGCTTCGCGGCGTCGGCGGGCAGATGCAGGGCCGCCTGATTTACCGCAATAATGACGACAAGGCGGAGGCCGCCAAGGTCGGCATCGAAGACTTTGACCGCAAATACGCGGCCGATGAAATGGCGTCGGGCAATGTCACCTTCGCCGCCACCGGCATCACCTATAGCGCCATGCTGGAAGGGGTCCGCCTTTTCCCCGGCGGCGCCATTACCCATTCCATGGTTTGGCGTTCGGTGACCGGAACCCTTCGCTATGTCGAAGGCCATCATAATTTCGTCCGCTGGCCGCCAAAAATCTGAGATGGTTGCAAAGCCAGCGGCAACCCTCGATCAACATGGCCAGGGGACCGATACGGATTGTTTCCTCGGCGTTAAAAAATCGCTGAAGGGGAAACGGTGGATCGTCCGCGACACCGATGATCGCCAGGCCCTGGCCCTGGCGCAGCGCTATGGCCTGCCGGAAGTCGTCGGCAGGGTTCTGGCCGGCCGCGGTGTCGGCCTGGACGACGCCGAGGCGTTTCTTAGGCCGACCCTGCGTACCCTGTTGCCCGACCCCAGCACCCTGAAAGGCATGGATACCGCCGCCGAACGTTTAGCCAGCGCCGTCATGGAGGGCGAAACGATCGGCATTTTCGGTGATTACGATGTTGACGGCGCGACCTCATCGGCGTTGTTGAAGCGTTTCCTCAAAGCCGTCGGCGGCCGCTCTCAGATTTACATCCCCGACCGCATCAAGGAAGGCTACGGACCCAATACCCCGGCCTTGCTCAAGTTCAAGGACGACGGAATATCCGTCGTTGTCACCGTCGATTGCGGGACGTCGGCCTTCGAGCCGCTGGGCGCGGCCAAGGATGCCGGGTTGGAGATGATCGTCGTCGATCATCACGAAGCCGAAGCGGCGCTGCCGCCGGCGACGGCGATCATCAATCCCAACCGGCTCGACGATGACAGCGGCCAGGGCCAATTGGCGGCGGTCGGGGTCGTCTTCCTGCTGGTGGTCGCCATCAACAGGACGCTGCGGGGCGCGGGTTGGTATGAAAGTAGGCCTGAGCCGGACCTGACCGGCTGGCTGGACCTGGTCGCCCTCGGCACCGTTTGCGACGTGGTGCCGCTGACCGGGGTCAACCGGGCCTTGGTCAGTCAGGGCCTGAAGGTGATGGGGCAGCGGCAAAACCCCGGTTTGAAGGCGCTGGCCGATGTCGCCGGGATCAAGGAAGCGCCGGAAACCTATCACGCCGGGTTCCAGCTCGGGCCGCGCATCAATGCCGGTGGCCGCATCGGTTCGCCGGACCTGGGCTCTCGCCTGCTCGGCACCGATGATGCCGGCGAGGCCATGGAGATCGCCCACCGCCTGGATGAATTGAACCAAGAACGCAAGGGCATCGAGGCGGCGGTGCAAGAGGCCGCCGTCGATGAGGCCGAAAAGGCCGGCGAAGACCTCGGCCCCTTGGTGGTCGCCGCCGGCGATGGCTGGCATCCCGGCGTCATCGGCATCGTCGCCGGGCGTCTGGTGGATCGCTTCAACCGTCCGGCCTGCGTCATTGCGCTTGACGGCGACACCGGAACCGGGTCGGGGCGGTCGGTGACCGGCGTCGATCTCGGCGCCGCCATCATCGCCGCGTGTCAGGCCGGGATTTTGATCAAGGGCGGCGGTCATAAAATGGCGGCGGGCTTTACGGTGGAGAAGGCCAAGCTGGAGGACTTGAAGGCGTTCTTAGGCGAACGGGTGGCGACGGATATCAAAGAGGGCGACATTCAGCCGACGATGTACCTGGACGGCGCCATGAAACCGAAAGCCGCCGACATGAACCTGTTGGAAATCCTTGGCCAGGTCGGCCCGTTCGGGGCCGGCAATCCGGAACCCCGGTTCGTCATCCCGGCGGCGCATTTGTCCTATGCGGCGGTGGTCGGCGACAGGCATGTGCGCGGCTTCGTCACCGGCGACGGTGGCGGCAGGCTGGCGGCAATTTCGTTTAACTGCGTCGACAGCCCCTTGGGCCAGGCGCTGTTGAACAGTGACGGCGCGCCGCTGCACCTGGCCGGGCGGCTTAAGGTCAACACCTGGCAGGGACGTTCGTCGGCGCAACTGCATATCGATGACGCGTCACCGGCATGGTAGGCTGGAGCGTGAGGAGGGGGACGAATGCTGGATAAATGGGATCACCGGTTCCTGGTGCTGGCCGAACACATTTCCGGCTGGTCCAAGGACCCGTCGACGAAGGTCGGCGCGGTGATCACCCACACCCGGTCCAAGCGGGTGATCTCGATGGGGTTCAACGGCTTTCCCGCCGGGGTCGAGGACACCCAGGATCGGCTCGACGACCGCGAAACCAAGTATGAGATGGTTATCCATGCCGAACAGAACGCCCTGATGTTCGCCGGCGACCGGGCCGAAGGGGGGACGCTGTACGTTCACCCGCTGCCGCCGTGCGCGCGCTGCGCGGTGATGATTATTCAGGCCGGCATAAGCCGCGTCGTCTGCGACCAGCCCGACTTCGATCACGAACGCTGGGGCGAAGCGGCGAAAATCGCCGATACCATGTTCATTGAGGCCGGGCTTGAGGTCGATTACCGCCAGGACGGAGAGACGGCGGCGGATTAGTCGCCCAGTATCTTCGCCACCCGGTCGGCCTCCAATCGGTACGGTTCCGGCATCTCGGATCCCAACAATGGCTTCAGGTAATCGACGAAGGCCGGGGTGATGTCGTGGCCGGAGGAGTCGATAAGTTCATCGGCCATCACCTTGGTCTTGCCGGCGACGTCTTCGAGCTTGCTGAGCTTGTACTCGGCGGCGTAGCTGTCGCCTGCGCCGGTGCGGTGGATGGTCACGGTGCCGTCGCGCTTAACGCCCTCGGCGCCGTCATGGGCGTAGCGGGCCGCCTCGACACCGACGGCGCGGGATTCTTTCTGATCGACATCGGAAACGCAGCCCAGGAACGAGCGCTGCAAATAGCCGAAGGTATCGCCGCGCACGCGTTTCTGGCCGGTACCTTCGCGGATGGCCGCGCACAACAGGTCGGCCAACGCGCCGGTGCCGGAAAGCTGGACGTTGCCGTGGGCGTCTTTTTCCACTTCCTTGGCCAGTTTGGTGACGATGGCATCGCCGCTGTCATCGTGGATGCCTTCCGACACCGCGATCACGCAGCGGCCGTATTGATCGGTCGTGGCCTTTACGTCACGGAGGAAGCTGTCCATGGAGAAATTGCGTTCCGGCAGGTAAATCAGGTGCGGGCCGTCGTCGTCGTACTTGCGTCCCAACGCCGCCGCGGCGGTCAGGAAACCGGCATGACGGCCCATGACGACGCCGACGTAAACGCCCTGCAGGGCCCGGTTATCGAGATTAACGCCGGCAAAGGCGCTGGCTACGAATTTCGCCGCCGACGGATAGCCCGGCGTGTGGTCGTTAACGGTGAGGTCGTTGTCGATGGTCTTGGGGATGTGGATGCAGCGTAGCGGGTAATCGGCGCCGACCGCTTCTTCGGCGAGGATGCGAAGCGTATCGGATGAATCGTTGCCGCCGATGTAAAAGAAGGTGCCGATGTCGTGCGCCTTGAGGACCTTGAAAATGTCCTGGCAGTATTTCTGATCGGGCTTGTCGCGGGTCGAGCCCAGGGCCGAACACGGCGTCTTGGCGACATTTTCCAGGTTTTCGGCGCTTTCCAGGCCGAGGTTGATGAAGTCCTCGTTGACGACGCCGCTGACGCCGTTAAAAGCGCCATAGACGGCCCCGGTATTTTCGAAGCCGCGCGATTCCAAGACCGCGCCGACCAGGGATTGGTTGATCACCGCCGTCGGGCCGCCGCCTTGGGCGATGAGGATGTTGGTTTTTGACATGTAGGCCTTCCTTTTTTATTGGCGGTCATGACCGCTTTTGTTGCTACTTGTATTGCCACTGGGCGGATTTATAAATGACCGTCGCCGTTCTGCCTACCCGCAAACGGGTAGGGCCGATAATACCCAAAAGTAGGGAACGGGGGCTTGATAATTTCGGCTGAGACGTATACCAACTGCATTCCTTTTCGATAGCCTCTGCGACCCCATCGTCTAGTCTGGCCTAGGACACCAGGTTTTCATCCTGGCAACACGGGTTCGAATCCCGTTGGGGTCGCCACTTCCTGCCTTTAATACCAAAGGCTTAACTTTGCGCCGGTGCTAAAATGGCACCGAATTGGCACCGGATGTTTCTGGGCGGTTCTAAACTTG
>DASCOC010000313.1:0-1931 GCA_036011805.1 Rhodospirillales bacterium | reverse complement strand
GCGTGCTGTTGGGTGTTTTTATTGACCCGGCATTGGCCAAAGCGGCGCACGTGGCCGGCGAGGGGACGGTATTGGACGCCACCTTTAACGCCGACTTTGAGTCCGAATATTCCAAACGCTTTCAGGCCGAGGCCACCGTCATCGGGCTATCGGACGGTAAAGTCATCGGGCGGCGCGGGCTGTGGGCCGGTCGATCGTTGGATGTAGGCCCGTCGGCGCTATTGGAATTGGGTGGTATCAAGATGGTCGTCGGCACCAACCGCAAGCAGTGCGCCGAGCCGATGTTTTTTGAAATGTTCGGCCTCGACATCGCAGACGCCCGGACCGTCGTCGTCAAATCGCGTGGCCATTTCCGCGCCGGCTTCGATGAATTTTTCACCCCCGAACGGGTGATTGAGGTCGATGCCCCCGGCTTGACCTCGCCGATGCTGGAACGCTTCGATTTTAAAAACCTGCCGCGCCCGGTGTTTCCCCTGGACCCGGACGCCACCTGGGACGGACCCTAGAGCGGTTCAGGGCTAATAGGAACCATTTGACCGGGATTATTTTTTTCCGTGGCTAGGCATTCTCCGAAATGCGATGCCGGCGCATCGGATGAGGAGAGTAACGACGCCACGAGAAAAAAGAACCCGGCCGAAGGTGGGGCATATCGGCCCCTCGGGGGCGTTGCGCCGCTCACCCGATGGCCCCGCATCGCGCTTCGCGACGCGCCTGCCCGAATGAACCGATTTGCTCCCATCAAATTGTTTCCTATTAGCCCTGAACCGCTCTTAGTGGTGACAGGCGGCCGCCTCGGGGCTATGCTTGCCGGCTGCACGGGGAACACATTGATGCGGAACGCGCTCACCCTTTCAACACTGATATTGCTGCTGTCCTTGCCCGCCCTAGCCGCGGGCGAAAAGCCTGCCGGGACGTCGCCCGAACAGGCCGCCATTGAAAGCCTTAAGGATGTGGATTTCCGGAATCTCTTTGATGCCTGTTATGGCGACCGCTATGAGACCGATGCGGACCTCAACGACGGAAACCGGGTCACCGATGAAGAAATCCACCAATTGCTTAATCCGCCCCGCAGTTAAGTATCCATGACTGCCGGTCCCTTCCGCTCGCTGCTGTTTACGCCCGGCAATCATCCACGCAAGCTGGAAAAGGTCTTCGCCGCGGGCGCCGATGTGGCGATCCTGGATTTGGAAGATGCCGTCGCCGTGTCGGAAAAGCCCGCCGCCCGCACGCCCGTCATCAACGCCCTGAAAGCCGACCGGGCGTGCCTGGGCTACGTTCGCGTCAACGCCGCCGACACCGAATTTTACGCCGACGACCTGGCCGCGGTCACCGGCCCGTGGCTGGACGGGATCATGCTGCCGAAGGTGGAAACGGCGGCACAGCTGGTTTCCGCCGACAACGAGATTAAGGCCTATGAGGCCAAGCAAGGCATGGCGCCCGGCGCCATCGACCTGTTGCCGATTGTTGAGACGGCGAAAGGGCTGGACGCGGTATCCGGCATCGCCGCCAGCGGCTCACGGGTGCGGCGGCTCAGCTTCGGCGCCGTCGATTTCGCCAAGGATTTAAACATGCGCCTCAGCCTGGATGAATGGGAACTGACCCCGGCCAGGGCGGCCGGGCTGGACGCGCCCTTAGACAGCGTCTGGGTCCATTACCGCGACACCGAGGGTCTGGTGAAATCGGCGGAACGGGTCCGTGACATGGGCTTCCAAGGGAAAATGTGCATCCACCCGGATCAGGTAGCCCCCGTGAACGACGCCTTCACCCCCGGCGACGATGAGGTGGCCCAGGCCGAAACCATCGTCGCCGCGTTCGAAGCAGCGGAAGCCGAGGGCTCTGCCTCGATCCAGATCGATGGATTTTTTGTCGATTATCCGGTCGTCGAACAAGCGCGCCGGACCTTGGACCGGATCAAACGCATTCGCGGCTAG
>DASCOC010000312.1:0-10108 GCA_036011805.1 Rhodospirillales bacterium | reverse complement strand
ATGGTGGGCACGACTGGGATTGAACCAGTGACCCCCTCGATGTCAACGAGGTGCTCTCCCGCTGAGCTACGCGCCCTGACTTAAACTCTCAAGCCCGGCGTTGTAACGCCCGCGGGCGGTCTTGGCAAGTAAGGCGGTTGGCGGGTAAGGTAGCGGTCGATGTTTTCCTCCGCCGGGCGGCATGTTGGCGACCGGGCCGGCAGGGAATTTGATAAGGAAAAGACGCCTTGACCCCACCTGACGACAGCGCCCAGATCCTATTAAAGGAACCGGGACCTGACGCCACCCCGGGTCCGTTGCCGCCGTGGCGGTGCCTGGCGCCAAATCAACAGACGGCGCCGGTGGTCTTTGCCTCGCCGCATTCCGGGCGCGATTACCCGCCTGAATTCATTGCCGCCTCGAAACTGGGCGTGCTCAAGCTGCGCAAATCGGAAGACGCCTTCATGGACGAGGTCTTTGCCGCCGCCCCGGATTGGGGGGCGCCGCTTTTATGCGCGCAGTTCCCGAGGGCCTACGTTGACGCTAACCGCGAGGCCTTCGAGCTCGACCCGGAGATGTTTTCCGACCCGCTGCCCGATTACGTCAACACGTCGTCACCGCGCGTTTCCGCCGGCCTCGGCACCATCGCCCGGGTGGTCACCGACAGCGAGACCATTTATCACAGCCCGCTTCGCTTCGAAGACGCCAAGCGGCGTATTGAATCCCATCACCAGCCCTACCACCGGGCGCTGAAGGGATTAGTGGAGGCGACCAAACGACGCTTCGGCGGCTGCCTGTTGATCGACTGCCATTCGATGCCGTCCAGCCCGGAGCCCGGTGGGGATGCCGGGGCGCCGAAAGCCGGCAACGGGACCAAGCCGTTCGACGTCGTCCTCGGCGATTGTTTCGGCGCCGCCTGTGTACCCGCGGTCACCGACATTGCCCAACAGGCGTTTGAGGCCATGGGGTTCACCGTCGCCCGTAACAAGCCCTATGCCGGCGGCTTCACCACCCGCCATTACGGTTGTCCCGGAGACGGCGTTCACGTGCTTCAGATTGAAATCAACCGCGCCCTATACATGGACGAAAATCGCATCACCCGAAGCGCCGGCCTGCCCGGACTGAAACGCCGCATCGAAGGACTGATGCGGGTCTTGGTCGATATCGACGCGGCCACCCTGATAGCGGCTTAAACCTTCCATGTCCGACGATGCCGAGACGGTTGAAATCCTTATCCGCGAGGTCGCCGACGGCGACATGGAAGCGATCCAGGATATTTACGCACACCATGTACTGGAAGGCCTGGCCAGTTTCGAAGAAACGCCGCCGGACGTGGCCGAGTTAACCAGACGCCGGGATGCCATCCTGGATGCCGGTTATCCCTATCTGGTCGCCGAGGCCACGGGAGAGAATGGGGGCAAGGTCCAAGGCTATGCCTATGTGTCGGCCTACCGGCCGCGACCGGCCTACCTCCATACCGTGGAGAATTCCGTCTACGTCGCCACCGGCACCCAACGACAAGGCATCGGCGGGCGGCTGCTGGAAGGCCTGATTGAACGCTGTACCGAACAGGGCTTTCGCCAAATGATCGCCATCATCGGTGATTCGGACAACCATCCCTCTATCGGGCTGCATGCCCGGTTGGGATTCGAAATGATCGGCGTGTTGCCCTCGGTCGGCTTTAAATTCGGCCGTTGGGTCGATCAGGTCATCATGCAGCGGCCCTTGGGCGAGGGCAGCGAAAGCCTACCCGATTCCTTAAAAAAATAGGGCCGTGCAATTTGCACGGCCCGAGTATTGGGAGGAAACATCCAAGAATTACAACGTCGAAAAATCTTCGGTCTGAGACCGGCTTTTCGTATGTTGTGACGCCGTTTATAAATCAAACCCCATATACGGTCAATAACAATTTCACTTTATTGAATATGTCTTTTTTAGACCGTTTTCTTGGGTTCTCCCCCCTACTTTAATCAATTGAATTTAAAGCAAATTATAGAAAATTCGGGAATTCGGCCCCAATCCTTCCTGTTGGCACAAACATTGCGTTGTTTCTTCCAGGGTCCCTCGACCAACGAGGGTTTTTGGAGACAGTGGCGTGAAAAGTCTAATCCGAACGATCTGCATAGGCCTTGCTGCCTCGGCTTTACCGGGATTTAGCCCCACCGTGGCAAATTCGGCTCAAACCATTGATAACACTTGGAATTTATGCGCTCAGCAGACTTCGGCGACGGAACGCCGGATGGCTGTTCCGCGGCATTTGCTGGGCGCCATATCGCTGGCCGAATCGGGGCGCTGGAACAAATCCAAGCAGGCAAATGTTGCCTGGCCTTGGACCGTAACCTCCGGTGGCCAAGGCCGCTACTTCGACACCAAGGCCGAGGCCCTGGCCGAGGTCGAAATCCTGATGACCGAGGGTGTCCGCAACATCGACGTCGGCTGTATGCAGATCAATCTATATTACCACGGCGGCGCTTTTGAGACCCTGGACGAAGCGTTCGACCCCAGCGCCAACACCACCTACGCCGCCACCTACCTGAAAAATATGTATTCAGCCACCGGCGATTGGACCAAGGCCGCCGGCTATTACCACTCGATGACGCCGGAACGAAACGGGCCTTACAAGAAAAAGGTGCTGGATTTCTGGCGCCGGCAAGGCGGCGGGCCCACCACCGCTGTCGCCGGACGCACGCCGGGGAGCAAACCCGCCGGTATTTATGCGCCCATTGACCACGCCCGCATGGCCCGGCTGAACGCTCGTTTCAAGGCCCGCAAGGATGCCGGCAAGGCCGGAACCAATTTGCTGACGAGAACCGAAGACCTGAAGGCGACCGCGGCACGGCAGCTGAATGAATGGCGAGAAGCCCGCTCCAGGGGCCTCGGCATGACCCATCTTGTCGCCATGCGCCGGGCGGAGCTGGAACTCAAACGTAAGCGCGAAATGGATCGTCTCGGCGGGGACGGCAATAAAGAAACCTTCGCCGCCAAACGCGCCATGCAATTGAAGGATTGGCGCCTCAAGGTTTCCGGTCAGGGCGTCAACTCGGCGCGGCTTGGCTTTTTGGCGCCACGGCGGAAACTATCGGCAACCGGCATGGCCGCCAACGCCGCCGGGGCATCGGTGCGTTAGCCCTAAAACCGAAAATTTTTTCAGCGTTTTTCGAATTCAGCTTCCGCCGTCATCGCTACCCGCCCCAAGTGATCGAACGCCCGCAATGAAGCCTTGCCCCCGTCATCCGTGGGTGTGCCGGCAATCGTAAACGGGCCGAGGTCAAAAATCGGCCCGCGCGCCCGATAATCGAAACGCGCAAGACGCATCCCCGAAGCCTCACGGCGGCACAGGTCCATCAACAAGGTCGCAATCAGTGGCCCGTGCACGATCAAGCCGGGATAGCCCTCTTCCTGGGTCACATAGTCACGGTCGAAATGGATGCGGTGGCCGTTGAAGATCAGCGCCGAATAGCGGAACAACAACACCGGATCCGGATCAATCACGCGCATCCACGGCGCTTTTTCCGGCGTCACCGCAGCCGGACTTGTTGACGATTGACTCTCTCCCTGGCGCCCGTCTTGGGGCGGATCGCCGCGATAGACGATATCGTGCTCTTCCTCGATGGCGAGGCCGTCGGGGCCGGAAACCCGGTGGCGGACCACAACGAACACCAACGGTCCGCTGTTGCCGTCTTTGTGGCTGACGTCGAGGATTTCCGAATGGCGCGTGATGTCATCACCGATGTGCAGCGGGGCCAGGAAGCGAATCCTCCCGCCTGCCCACATGCGCCGCTCAAACGGCACTGGGGGCAGGAAATCCCCCTTTTTGGCGTGGCCGTTTGCATCCAATTCCGATTGCCGGGTGCGCGGCAGGAAATACAGCCAATGCCCCGCCGGCGGCACCCGGTCGCCGGCCCGGGGGTCGGGATCGTCGCGGTCCAGCGTCGCCGCCAACGATGCCAACGGCGCCGCTGTCACCACGTCGGCGGCATCCTCGGTGCGCCCGACCCATTGCCGCAAATGATTTATATCAAGGCTCATGTTCGGAACTCCGTCTTTACTTGGAAGCTGTTCGGGACCATTCATAGCAAGGATAAATGATAATGACCAAACTCATGACGCCGAGACTGGCCGCCTTTTTATCTTACGGGTTCCGGCCGTTTTTCCTTCTCGCCGGTCTTTACGCCGTTTTCGGCATGGCCGCGTGGTTAGCCTGGATAGGCTTCAATGCCGAGGCCCTTTTCCTGAGCACCGATTTCCCGCCGACCCAATGGCATGCCCATGAAATGCTGTTCGGGTATACCACCGCCGTCTTCGCCGGTTTCCTGCTGACGGCGGCGCCCGGCTGGACTCGCCGCCCACCGGTGGCTGGGGGGCCGCTGGCGTTGCTGGCCGCCGTCTGGATTTCGGGACGCACCGCCGTCTGGTTTTCCGCTTATTTGACCCCGGCGTTGGTCGCCGTCATCGACCTTTCATTCCTGGCTTTGCTGTTCGGTCTGGTGTTCACGACCCTGACCACAGGCAGCAAGCGTCACTTGGTCTTCTTGGGAATCTTGGTCCTGATGTTCGCCGCCAACGCGATGGCGCATTTGGAACGCCTCGGCTTCACCGCAGACAGCGCCAGCGCCGGACATCTGCTGGCGCTGGATACCTATATTTTGCTGATTACCGTCATCGGCGGCCGGGTGGCGCCGGCATTTACCCGCAATGTGCTTCGCCGCGACGGAGACGACGACCCCTTGCCGCCCCGGCCGTGGCTTGACCGGTTTTCGATCCTATCGGTGGTGGCGGTGCTGGCGGCCGGCCAATTTGTCCCCAACGGCACCCTGCCGGGATGGCTGGCGGTGGCCGCCGCCCTGATCAACGGTTTGCGGCTTGCTGGTTGGCAGGGTTGGCGCCTCCTCGATCAGCCGATCGCGTGGATTCTTCATGCCGGATACGGCTGGATGGTGGTGGGACTGGCCTTCAAGGGCGCGGCGCTCCTCGGCGATTCCATCGATGAGACGACGGCGCTACACCTTTTGACCATCGGCGCCATTGGCTCCATGACCTTGGGCATCATGACCCGCGCCGGGCTCGGCCATACCGGGCGTGTGCTTCGAGTCACCCCGGCGATCACGTTTGCCTATCTGGCGGTGTCGGCGGCCGCCGTGATCCGCGTCGGCGGGCCGCTATGGCTGCCGGAATACTATAACGCCGTCCTGCTAAGCGCCGGGGTGAGTTGGTGCGTGGCGTTCGCGGTGTTTTCCTGGGTCTACTGGCCGATCCTGACCCGCCCCCGCGTCGGCCAGGAATAGGCCACTGGAGGAGGACAGCCTATGGACCATGGCTTGTGGGCGGATGTGATCGGTATCATCCATGCCGTGTTCGTTGTGTTCGTGGTCGGCGGGCTGGCGCTGATCGTGGCCGGGTGGGCGGCGGGCTGGGGATGGACGCAAAATCGCATCTTCCGCTTTGCCCACTTGGCGGCCATCGGGTTCGTCGTCGTCCAGCAATGGCTGGGGGCATGGTGTCCGTTGACGCTGTGGGAGAACGAACTACGCCGGAAGCAAGGCGGCGCCGGTTATGAGGTGGGATTTGTCGAAACTTGGCTGAACACCCTGCTTTATTATTCGGCACCGGCCTGGGTGTTCACGGCGGTCTATACGGCCTTCGGCCTGGCGGTCGCGGCCACCTTCTTCTTTTACCCGCCCAGGAAGAAGCCGCCAACCAGCGATAATTAGAACGAGCGCGGCAGGCCGAGCACGTGCTCGGCAATATAGCTGAGAATCAGGTTGGTTGAGATCGGCGCGACCTGGTATAGCCGGGTTTCGCGGAACTTGCGCTCGACGTCATATTCCTCGGCGAACCCGAACCCGCCGTGGGTCTGCAGGCACATGTCGGCGGCCGCCCAGGACGCATCCGCGGACAGCAGCTTCGCCATATTGGCCTCCGGACCGCAGGCCTCTCCCTTATCGAACAGGCCGATCGCCTTTTGCACCATCAGGTCGGCGGCTTCGGTGGCGGCATAGGCGCGGGCGATGGGAAACTGGATGCCTTGGTTTTGGCCAATGGGGCGGTCGAAGACTTGGCGTTCACCGGCATAGGCGGAGGCCTTTTCGATGAACCAGCGGGCGTCGCCGATGGCTTCCGCCGAAATCAATATCCGCTCGGCATTAAGGCCGTCCAGCAAATAGCGGAAGCCCTTTCCTTCCTCCCCGACCAGGTTTTTGGCAGGCACCCGCAAATCATCGAAAAAGACTTCGGTGGTGGCGTGGTTGAGCATGGCATGCAACGGCTTGATGCTGAGTCCCTTAGGTTTGGCATCCTGCATGTCGATGATGAACACCGACATGCCGTCGTGGGGTCTTTCACCGGCGTCGCGGGGTTGAGTGCGGGCAAGAACCAGCATCAAATCCGAATGTTCGGCCCTGGACGTCCATACCTTCTGACCATTGATGACATAATCGTCGCCGTCACGGACCGCCGTGGTGCGAATGCGGCTGGTGTCGGTGCCGCTGGTCGGTTCGGTCACGCCAAACGCTTGCAGGCGCAGATCGCCACTGGCGATTTTTGGCAAAATGTCTTTTTTCTGAGCGTCCGAGCCGTGCCGGAGCACGGTCCCCATAATATACATCTGGGCGTGACACGCCCCGCCGTTGCCGCCCGAATGATGGATTTCGCCCAAGATCGCGGCGGCCTCGGAAATACCGAGCCCGCTGCCGCCATATTCTTCGGGGATCAGAACGGCCAAATATCCGGCATCGCTCAAAGCCCGGACGAAGTCGGTCGGATAGGCGCGGTCGCGGTCGCATTGCCGCCAATATTCGCCGGGGAAACCCTTGCACAAGGCCCGGACGGCGTCTCTGATTTCGGGATGGGTCTCGCTCATAGGCGCAACGATACCCGCCCCGCGTCCCCAACACTAGGGCCTAGCCCCAATTTCCGGGACTAAAGAGTCTCAGCGCGTCAACGGGCCGCCGGCGGAAAGATAAAGGGCGACGGACTGTAGCCCAACCGCCACGCCGCGATCCCATCCCGACAGCCTTTCTTCCAACACCCGGCGCATTTGCGCCCGTTGCGCCGCTTGGCGTGAGCCGGTGCTGATAGCGATTTCGTGACCCTCCTCGTGCAAGCGCATGTACCCCGGTCGGTCTTCGACAGGAAAATCAGGGTGGAAATGAAATGCCGTCAACGCCTTGTTGGCGCGTTGATGGCTGGAAAATGCCATGACCTCATCCCGCCCGATATCGAATTTCTTAATCACCATGGGCGAAGCATCAAGGCCACGTTTGGTAACTTTATAGCCATCATCATATTCCTGGGAAAACTCAATCAGCCATTCCGAATCATGATCCCTCATCGTCTCTCTCTCCCTTAGAAAGATAGTGCCGGCCCGCGGAACATCCACGGACAGGTCGATTCCCAGGTTTTATGTAAATACCCCTGCCGTCATCATTTCGGCGGCTTATTAATTTTTGCCGGGATTGCCCTCGAGACCCGGCCAGGGGCCCATTAAAGGAAATACTGAAAGGATGGAAGCCTGACAACTAGAATTTTTTCTTTATTTCCGCAAACCTCGGAAAGCGGCGCGAAAGGCCCTGGCACAGCCTTTGATTTCAACGCCTTATTTCGAAACCGCCGTTGTCGGCGATTTCCAGAATCAATTTCCGGCGAACGGCGATGGCGAAATGGCGGCGGCTTTGCGCCGTCATGACGAAGGCGCCGGCACCGCCGATGACGTCGTTGCGGTAATGATCCACCAGCGGTTCCCCCAACGGCCCCCGGTGGCCGCCGCCCGGTGAATCGACAACCAGGGCGTTGATGGTGATGCCGCTGAGCACCGCCTCGCCGCGGGCCGAGGAAAGTGGGCGACCGCCGATCTGTGGGCCGTCGCCTGAAACGTCGATAACCTTTCTGGACCCGGTATATTTATTGGTGCGGATCAAATTGGCCGAATAATCAATGGCCGCCGAGATGGAATTATAGCCAAAGGCCTGGCGGGGTTCGTTGACCAGGCGTTCCGCGAACGCCTTCGCCGAAGCCGGGTCGGAAA
Source organism: Rhodospirillales bacterium (assembly GCA_036011805.1). Classification (GTDB taxonomy): domain Bacteria; phylum Pseudomonadota; class Alphaproteobacteria; order Rhodospirillales; family Casp-alpha2; genus Casp-alpha2. Next base: position 2,106 of record DASCOC010000312.1, on the reverse strand, counting down.
TTTTCATCCAATCGACAATCGTGTGCTGGGACTCAGGCGCGCCCCATTCCACATAGGCAACCGCAATGGCCTGGCGGAAACCGCTGCGAATAGCATCCAAAACCTGAGGATGGGTAATGGCTTCGGCATAGCCGCGGCGCTGCAAGGCCAGTTCTTCGTCATCGATGGAGCCCGACCCATCGGCAGTCAGCACCAATTCCAGGTCAACCGGTTCGGCCGCCGCCACCGGCCGCATCAGCACCAAGGCCCCCGCCGATATCTTCGGCATTATGACAAACGCTGCCATCACCAACACCGAAATGGGGATGAGACGCCTCATCACCTAAAACTTTGAATAATCCACGGCTTGGCCTTTTTCCAAGCCTTGGGTCATCGGCGGCATCGGTGATTTCAGGCCACTGGCGGTGTTGAACACGGCCACCCGGTCATGTTGCCCGACCCGTCCGGCTTCCCGCTCCATCTCTAGGGCGACGAGGCAGGCCGCCCCTTCGGGGCAGATATGCAGGCCTTCCTCGGCGCACACCCTGGCCCGGGTTTCATGCACGGCGTCATCATCGACGGCGGTGCCGAAACCATTTGATTCATACAGAACGTCCAACACCATCTTGCCGCCCAGTGGGTTGGGCACGCGCACCCCGTGAATTTCAGTGGTGACGTCGCCCCAGGGCTCAACATCCCGGGCGCCGGCATTGAAGGCTTTGACGATGGGACCACAGCCGGTGGATTGCACCGCCACCATTTTCGGCAGCGGCCCATCAATCCAGCCGATCTGCTTAAGCTCCTCGAAAACCTTCCACATGGCGATCAGGCAAACGCCGCCGCCGGTCGGAAAAAAGATCACGTCGGGCAGGGTCCAGCCGTATTGCTCGGCAAGTTCCAGGCCCATGGTCTTCTTGCCCTCGACGCGATAGGGCTCCTTCAAGGTGGTGAGGTCGAACCAACCCATCTCCTCGGTCCCATCGGCAACGATTTTGGCGCAATCGCCGACCAGGCCCTCGACCCGCCACGCCTTGGCGCCGTGAAAGGCAATTTCGCTGGCCGTGACCTCCGGGGTGTCGGCCGGGGTAAAGACGTAAGACTCGATACCGGCACGGGTGGCATAAGCGGCAAGCCCGGCGCCGGCATTGCCCGCCGTCGGAATGGCGATGCGCTTAACGCCAAAGGCCTTGGCCATGCTGACGGCGGTGGCCATGCCCCGGCCCTTGAATGATCCGGTCGGCAGGCGGCCTTCGTCCTTAATCATGACCTCGTCCACCCGCAATCGTTTTTCCACCGTCGGCACCCGAACCAGCGGCGTCGTGTTTTCGCCCAAACTGATCACTTCCACGTCCGCACCCAGGGGCAGGAATTCCCGATAGCGCCACATATCGGGGGGGCGGGCGGCCACGGTGTCTTTATCGACGGCGGCCCCAAGCGCATCCAGGTCATAGCGCACAATCAGCGGCGCACCGGCCTTGGACAGCCCAAGAAGGCTGTCCTTGGGGTGGTGTTCTCCGGTTTGGGAACATTCCAGATGCGTGACGAAAGGTGAATGAACAATTTTCTTCATGTTTTTTACCCCTACCCGTTTGGCGATTTGTTGATAGCCATTTGCCCATTTTCCTTACAGGAAGACAAATCATCACAGGAAAAACACATTTCGGGCAAGTAATTGTCACTTTGCCGGGCTTCAATGCCACCTTAGCAAAGACGGCGCAAAGCCCGGGAAGGAGGCGGATATGAGACATTTTATGTATTGGCTACGCGGCGTTGGCCAACTTCTGGGCCTTTCCCACGGGCGCACGACCGTCGCCGTTTACCGGCAACCGCCTCGGCATATTAGATAATAATAATAACATTCCTTCACCCGACTCATTCTTCCCCCCCAAACGAGTCGAACCTCAGGGCCGCTAAGGCGGCCCTCTTTTTGTACCCGAAATGTATGAAGTCAATTAAGGAGCAAGGGTCGGCGATTTATTAATCGACCATGACCTCCGGCGCCGGCGCCTCTTTCTCAGCACCCATTAATTTATCGATGTAAACCCGGATTGCCCAGATGGATTACTAAATTGATGACCTGTTTGGGTGATTCTGCTATAAGAATCAATGCTATACACACATCATAAC
>DASCOC010000311.1:0-10525 GCA_036011805.1 Rhodospirillales bacterium | reverse complement strand
CGCAATTCCTGACGGTAAAAATTGAAAAACTCCCGCGGTTGCCCGACCAGGGAGTTCTCCCATTTTGGCAAGGCATTGTTTATTGATCGCCCCCTATCCAGGCAGGCTTCACTGGGAAACCGATACGCGATGGTTTTCGATTTACCGGCTTCCGCCGCTTTTTTCAGCCGCTTGACGGTTGTCTCAATCATATCTTCGTCAAAGTGGGCGTGTTTAAATTTCGCGATCTCCATATCCCGCTTGATCTTCGCCATATGGAGACGATGGGTTTCCTCCAGGCGTTGCTCCTGCAAACTTTCCTCAGCAATATCAATTAGGTCTGCCGCGGTTGGAAGTTTCATTGGTGCTTCCTATGGAAAGGCTCCGCTAGGGAAGAGTTGAAAGATTTAGCGGTGTCATCAATGCGATGGCCCCGCCTTCCAAGGATTCTTTGCAAGCGGCACTCAACCATTTTTTGAACATTCGGGTTATCGACTTTGAGCCGTTCAATTGTCGTTTGAATTGTGCGGACGCGCTTTGATTTCAGTCAATTGGAAATCCTGCCGGCGAAGGTGCTATTTCGCGAGCTCTTGGTGACAAAAAGGCTGTTACAAAAAATGTCCGCTTTACCCCCGAAAGCGGACGTTGGTCAAATTGACCCCCGCCAATCTGCCCCCTACTTAAACTCCACCTTGACGACTTCGTAGAACTTGGTGCCTTTAGGCGTTTGGACCTCAACCGAGTCGCCGACGGATTTGCCGACCAGGGCCTTGGACAAGGGCGAGGTCACCGGCAACAGGCCCTTGGAGACATCGGATTCCTCGCTGCCGACGATCTGGTAGGTGACTTCCTCGTCGGTGTCCTCGTCGATGAGCAGGACGGTGGCCCCGAACTGGACCATGTCGCCCGACAGCGACGCCGGATCGATGACCTCGGCGTGGCTGATCATGCCTTCGATATTCTTCAGCCGCGCCTCGATCATGCCCTGGCGCTCCTTGGCGGCGTGGTATTCGGCGTTTTCCTTCAAGTCGCCGTGTTCGCGGGCAACGCCGATGGCTTTCGAGACCGCCGGTCGATCCACGTCCCTGAGTTGACGCAATTCTTCCTCGAGCGCCGCCAGGCCGGCGGCGGTCATCGGCACCCTTTCCATGATTAACACTTCCCGGTTATTAATTTAAAACGAATCGTCAAAATAAGCCTGCAACGGGGCGACATCAAGGCTGCCCTTGACCATGGACTCGATGGCGCCGACGGCGGCGGCGGCCCCGGTCATGGTGGTGTAGTGGGGAATATTGTTGATCAGCGCCGAACGCCGGATGGTATAGCTGTCGGCGATCGCCTGGGCGCCTTCGGTGGTGTTGATGACCAACTGCACGGCGCCGTCGGTAATCGCCTCGACACAATGGGGGCTGCCTTCCAGCACCTTGTTGACCCGGACCACGTCCAGTCCCTGAAGGCTAAGAAAATCCTGGGTGCCGCCGGTCGCCATCAGCGCGAAACCGAGCCCGGATAATTTTTTGGCAAGCGCCGCCGCCGCATCCTTGTCGCGGTCCTTGACCGAAATGAACGCGGCGCCGTCCACCGGCAGCCGGTTACCGGCGCCCAATTGCGATTTGGCGAAGGCGCGTTCGAAATCGGCGTCGATGCCCATGACCTCGCCGGTCGACTTCATTTCCGGGCCGAGGATGATATCGACGCCGGGGAAGCGGGCGAACGGGAACACCGCTTCCTTGACCGCGATGTGGGCATTTTTCACTGTCCCCGACGGGGATAAAGAGTCAGGCAGATCGAAGGTTTTCAATTTTTCGCCGGTCATCACCCGCGCCGCGATCTTGGCCACCGGCACGCCGGTCGCCTTGGCGACGAAGGGCACGGTGCGGCTGGCGCGGGGATTGACCTCGATCAGGTAGATGTCCCCGTCTTTGACCGCGTACTGCACGTTCATCAGGCCGACGACCTTGAGGCTTTCGGCCAGCATCTTGGTCTGGCGGCGCAATTCGTCAATCACGTCGTCGGGCAATGAATAGGGCGGCAACGAACAGGCGCTGTCGCCGGAATGGATACCGGCCTCTTCGATGTGCTGCATGATGCCGGCCACATAGACATCTTCACCGTCGGCGAGGGCGTCGACATCGACCTCGATGGCGTCTTCCAGGAACGAATCCAGCAACACCGGGCTGGAGCCGGAAACCTGCACGGCGTCGGTCATGTAACGCCGGAGGCCGTCCAGGTCATGGACGATTTCCATGGCCCGGCCGCCGAGCACATAGGAGGGCCGGATCACCAGCGGATAGCCGATGTCGCCGGCGACGGCCTCGGCCTCTTCGTTCGACCGGGCGAGGCCGTTTTTCGGCTGTTTCAGGCCTAATTTTTGTAATAAGGCCTGGAACCGTTCGCGGTCTTCGGCGAGATCGATGGCGTCCGGCGAGGTGCCGAGCACCGGAATGCCGGCGGCTTCCAGGTCATGGCTGAGCTTCAGCGGCGTTTGCCCGCCCAACTGGACGATGACGCCCATCAACGCACCGGAACGCTGCTCGACCCGGATCAGCTCGATCACGTCTTCCGACGTCAGCGGTTCGAAAAACAACCGGTCCGAGGTGTCGTAATCGGTGGACACCGTTTCCGGGTTGCAGTTGACCATGATCGCCTCGATGCCCGCTTCCTTCAGCGCATAGGCGGCATGGACGCAGCAGTAATCGAATTCGATGCCCTGGCCGATGCGGTTGGGGCCGCCGCCCAGGATCACCGCCTTACGATTATTGGTCGGCTCGGCCTCGCATTCCGGCGGCCTCAGCGCATCGCCTTCATAGGCCGAATACATATAAGAGGTCTGCGACGGGAACTCGGCGGCGCAGGTATCGACGCGTTTGTAGACCGGCGTGATCTTGAGCTCGCGGCGCTTGGCGGCGACGTCGCTTGGCCGTTTCCCTGACAATTCGCCGAGGCGGGCATCGGAAAAACCGAATTTCTTCAGCGCAAGCAAGCCCGCCGCGTCATTGGGCAGGCCGGATTGTTTGATTACCGCCTCGGCGTTAAGCAGCATTTCGATCTGTTCCAGGAACCACGGATCGAAATGGCAGGCGGCCTGGATGTCCTTGAGGCTCAGCCCGGCGCGGAAGGCCTCGGCAATGACCAAAAGCCGGTCCGGCCGGGCCTGGGTCAAGGCTTCCAGCAGCGCCGCCTTGGTCTCCAGGCCGTCGATTTCGTTCAGGCCGGTGAGCTCGGTTTCCATGGACCTGAGCCCTTTTTGGAGCGACTCGGCAAAGGTGCGGCCGATGGACATCGCCTCGCCGACCGACTTCATCGAACTGGTCAGCAACGCCTCGGTGCCGGGGAATTTCTCGAAGGTGAAGCGCGGGATCTTTGTCACCACGTAATCTATCGTCGGCTCGAAGCTGGCAGGGGTGACGCCGGTGATGTCGTTCATTAGTTCGTCCAGGGTGTAGCCGACCGCCAGCTTCGCCGCCACCTTGGCGATGGGGAAGCCGGTCGCTTTCGAGGCCAAAGCGGACGACCGCGACACCCGCGGGTTCATTTCGATCAGCAAGAGCCGCCCGGTGTCGGGGTCGACGGCGAACTGCACGTTGGAACCGCCGGTATCGACGCCGATCTCGCGCAGCACCGCGATCGAGGCGTTGCGCATGATCTGGTATTCCTTGTCGGTCAGGGTCAACGCCGGGGCGACGGTGATGCTGTCGCCGGTATGGACGCCCATGGGATCGACGTTCTCGATGGAACAGACGATGATGCAGTTATCGGCATGGTCGCGGACCACCTCCATCTCGAACTCTTTCCAGCCCAATACCGATTCCTCGACCAGCACTTGCGTCACCGGCGAGGCATCGAGACCGCTTTCGATGAAGTGATGGTACTCTTCCGCCGTCGCCGCAATGCCGCCGCCAATGCCGCCCAAGGTAAACGACGGCCGGATGATCAGCGGCAGGCCGATGTCTTTAAGCGCCGCCTCGGCCTCTTCCGTGTTCGTCACCAGGCGGCTGACCGGGCATTCGAGGCCGATATTCTGCATCGCGTCGCGGAATTGCTGGCGGTCTTCGGCCTTGGCGATGGCGTCGGCCTTGGCGCCGATCATCTCGACGCCGTATTTCTCCAGAATCCCGGCCTCGGCCAGCTCGATGCCGGCGTTCAAGCCGGTCTGCCCGCCCATGGTCGGCAGCAGCGCGTCGGGCTTTTCCTTGGCGATGATTTTTTCCAGCATGTCCCGCGTGATCGGCTCGATATAGGTGGCGTCGGCCATCGACGGGTCGGTCATGATCGTCGCCGGATTGGAATTGACCAGCACCACCCGGTAGCCCTCTTCGCGCAACGCCTTGCACGCCTGGGCGCCGGAATAATCGAACTCACAGGCCTGGCCGATGACGATGGGCCCGGCGCCGATGATCATGATGGTGGAGATGTCGGTGCGTTTAGGCATCGGCGTCCTCCATCAACTTGACGAAGCGATCGAACAGGTAGTGGCTGTCTTGCGGGCCGGGCGAGGCTTCGGGATGGTATTGCACCGAGAATATTGGTTTTCCATCGACGCGGATGCCTTCCAGCGAGCCGTCGAACAGCGAGGTGTGGGTCTCGGTGACGCCGGCAGGCAAGCTGTCGCGGTCGACGACGAAACCGTGGTTTTGCGAGGTAATCTCGACCTTGCCGGTCTCGATATCTTTTACCGGCTGGTTGGCGCCGCGGTGGCCGAGGTGCATTTTGGAGGTGTTGGCGCCCAACGCCAGCGCCAGGATCTGGTGGCCGAGGCAGATGCCGAACACCGGCACCCCGGTATCCAATACCGCCTGTACGGCGGGAACGGCGTAGATGCCGGTCGCCGACGGGTCGCCGGGGCCGTTGGAAAGGAACACGCCGTCGGGCTTCAAGCCCAAGATGTCGTCCGCCGTCGCCGTCGCCGGCACCACCGTGACCCGGCACCCGGTCGAGGCCAAACACCTGAGAATATTGCGCTTGGCCCCGTAATCGACGGCGACGACGTGAAATTTCGGTTGTTTTAGCGTGCCGAAGCCTGGCCCCCCCGCCTTACTGTTCAGAGACCATTCGGTCTCGTCCCAGGCATAGGACTGGGTGCAGGACACCTCTTTGGCCAGGTCCATGCCTTCCAGCCCCGGCCAAGCGGCGGCCTCGGCGGCCAGGGCGTCGACATCAATGCCTTCGCCGTCCTCAAGTCCCGGGGGGGCATGGACGATCATGCCCGACGGCGCACCGGAGTCGCGGATCAGCCGGGTCAGCCGGCGGGTATCGATGCCGGTGACCGCGACCATGTTCTGGGATTTGAGCCAGGCGTCCAAATGGCCGGTCGAGCGCCAGCTGGCGGGATCGGTGATATCGGCCCTGAAAATGCAGCCCCGCGCCGCCGGCGTTATGGTTTCCAGGTCTTCCGGGTTGGCGCCGACGTTGCCGACATGGGGAAAGGTGAAGGTGATGACCTGGCCGGCGTAGCTGGGGTCGGTGAGGATTTCCTGATAGCCGGTGATGGAGGTGTTAAAGCAAATCTCGCCGACGGCCCGGCCGACCGCCCCGGCGCCCCGGCCCCAGAACACCTCTCCCGAGGCCAACACCAGGGCGGCATCGGCGGCGTCGGAAAACGCCTCCCCCCCGGACATCGATCCGGCGGGAATAACGGGCGATTGAAGGTCTGTCATGGGCGGTGCCCTAAAGGGGTCTGAAGGCTGGCCCTTCTTAAGCAATCGGAGCGGCGAGGTCAAGACTCCAAATTCCTAAAAATATCTTATTTTTCAATAGGTTATTTTAAATCCATGGGTTGCTTTTTAGGTTGTGATTAGGTAGATTCTTCGTTTCCCACGCCCACCATCAAGGACCGGCCATGCCGCGTACGCGTCTTTCTGATGCCCTCAAAATCGCTATGAAGGAAAAGGATGAGCGGTCCGTGTCGACCATCAGGCTGATTCTGGCGGCGCTCAAAGACCGCGACATCGCGGCACGCGGCAAGGGCGGCAAGGAAGGCATCCCCGATGATGAAATCCTTGGCCTGCTGCAATCGATGATCAAGCAGCGCCGGGATTCCATTGCGCTCTATGAAAAAGGCGGACGCATGGAGCTGGCCCAGCAAGAGGCCGAGGAAATCGCCATCATCGAGGAGTTCCTGCCCGCACAAATGAGCGACGACGACATCGCCGCCGCCATCGCCGCCGTCATCGACGAAGCAGAAGCCGCCACCCTCAAGGACATGGGCAAGGTGATGTCGGGGCTGAAGGAAAAACATGCCGGCAGCATGGATTTCTCCAAGGCCAGCGCCATGGTCAAGGAACGGCTGAGTTAAGCTTTATTTGTGTCCCTGTCCGGGCCCTGGAGTCTTCGGGGGACACCCCCGCTCCCCCGAGGCACGTCCTCGCCTCCTGTTATCCCCGCCTTTCAATTTATCCACATCAAAATCCGCCGCCCTCAGTCTGGTATAATAGGCCGATTCGGCGGTTTGCCGATGTTCCGACAACGATTGAGAACGCCCCAGAGTCCAAACATGGCCTTTTCCGATCAGTTCCTGGAAGACTTGCGCGCCCGCGCCGGCCTCGCCGACGTTATCGGCCGCCGGGTCAAGCTGACCAAAAAGGGCCGCGAGCACATGGGCCTGTGCCCGTTCCACAAGGAAAAGACGCCGTCGTTCACGGTCAATGAGGACAAGGGATTCTATCACTGCTTCGGCTGCGGCGAGCACGGCAGCGTCTTCGACTTCGTGATGAAGACCGAGGGCCTCAATTTCCCCGAAACGGTGGAAAAGCTCGCCGGTGAAGCCGGCATGGAGATTCCCCAAGACAGCCCCGAACAACGCCAACGCAACGAACAGCGCCAGACCCTTTACGACGTCACCGAAAAAGCGGCGCGGTTTTTCCAAAGCAAGCTTCATGGCCCCGCCGGCCGCCAAGCGCTGGATTACCTGAAAGGCCGGTGCCTCACCGACGAGACCATCAAGCGGTTTCGGCTGGGCTTCGCGCCGGATGGCCGGGGCGTGCTGAAAGAGGCCTTGGGCCGCGAAAACATCGACGAAGCCCGGATGATCGCCACCGGAATGCTTATAAAACCCGACGATGAGTCCAAAGACTCTTATGACCGTTTCCGCGGCCGGGTGATGTTCCCGATCACCGATGCCAGAGACCGTATCATCGCCTTCGGCGGGCGGATATTGGGCGACGGCGAGCCGAAATACCTGAATTCGCCAGAAACCGTGTTATTTTCCAAAGGCCGGGTGCTCTATGGGATGAAGGCGGCGTCCGGCCCGGCCCGCAAGCAAGGGTCCATCATCGTCACCGAGGGCTATACCGACGTCATCGCCCTGCACCAAGCCGAGTTCAATAACGCCGTGGCGCCGCTGGGCACGGCGCTGACCGAAGACCAAATCAGGCTTTTATGGAAGATCGTGCCCGAACCGGTGCTGTGTTTCGATGGCGACGCCGCCGGTCAAAAGGCCGCCGCCCGCGCCGCCGAACGCGCCCTGCCGTTGCTGGCGTCCGGCTATGGGCTGCGCTTCGCCCTGCTGCCGGACGGCGAAGACCCGGACAGCCTGATCAAGACCGGCGGCGCCGCCGCCATGGCCTCAGTGCTGGACGCCGCGCTACCGCTGTCGGAAGTCCTGTGGCGCATGGAAACCGGCGGCCGCATTCCGAAAACGCCGGAACAACGCGCCGCGCTGCAAAAACGGCTCAAGGAATATGCCAACCAAATCACTGATTCGACGCTGCGCGGGCATTTTTCCGCACAGTTTAACGATCGGGTCTGGGCCGGGGCGAAAGGGCGCGGGAAAGCCGGCGGCAGGGATAGCGCCCAAACCGCCGATTGGGCCCCGTCCATGGAACTGGGGGAGGATTTAGGCGCGGGTTTAACCGCAGATATGGGCGCCCCCCCCGATTCCCTCCGGCGCGCCCAACAGGTGCTGTTGGCGATCATTATCAATCATCCGGAAATCTTCGAAGGCGTCGAGGAGACGCTCGGCCAATTCAGCTTCGGCGAAGGCCGCCTCGACCAGTTGCGCCAGGAATTGATCTCGGTGCTGGTCAAAAACACCGAACTGGAATCCGACGGCGTCAAGGACGTGCTGCGCCAACACGGCTATGCGGAAAGCCTCGACGTGCTGTTCCGCGATCCGTTGATCCGCTCCAACCGCATCCTCAAGGCCGATGCCCCGGAAGAAAAATTCCGCCCGTTGTGGAACGAAAACGTCGCCCTTTTGCAGAACCTGGAAAACGCGCCGGAGGTCGAAAAAATCAAGGAAGCCGGGGATACCGGCATCGCCGAAGAGGACTGGGAACGGCAAAAAGCGCTTCTACAGGAGACCATGCCCGGCCACCGGGACTAATTTAATTATGATATGGAGGATTCTTGGCCCATCTCTTGCATGGAAATTTCCAAGGTTTTTTTACGGAACATCTTGGAAATATTGAATTTTTCGGGCTCAAGCGCTTGACAACGACCGGCCCCAGGCCTTAAACACCCAGGCGGTAGTATTGGGGCTTGTAACAACGGCTCGGGAAAACCACCTTTATCCATGTGGCTTTTCGTTTGCGCGAAACAATTGCTCAGGCGTGGATCGTTTGCGAACGAAAGATGCTCGGCGCCCCTATGTAACCCCCCGCAATCAGCCCAGCGTTGGGTTTCGATTGGATTTTGATGAAAAAGGACCGCCACCGGCGGTAAGGGTATAAGAGTTGGCAAAAGCAGCAACAGCACGGAAAGCGGTCGCTCCCGAAACCACGGAAGAAAGCGGCGCTAGCCCCATCACCGACATCAACGCCGTCATCAAAAAGATGATCGCCTCCGGCAAGGAACGCGGCTACGTCACCTATGACGACCTCAACGCCGCGCTGCCGCCGGACCAGGTGTCTTCCGAACAAATTGAAGACACCATGTCCATGCTTTCGGAAATGGGCGTCAATGTCGTTGAAAACGAAGACGGCGAGGATGCCCCGGAAGCCAAGGGAACCGAAGTCGCCGAGGCCGAGCCGGATAAAAAAGGCAACGTCGATGAGGCCGACCTGGGCCGAACCGATGACCCGGTCCGCATGTACCTGCGCGAGATGGGGTCGGTGGAGCTGTTGTCCCGCGAGGGCGAGATCGCCATTGCCAAGCGGATCGAGGCCGGCCGCGAAATGATGATCGGCGGCATTTGCGAAAACCCGCTGACCATCCGCGCCATCGTCACCTGGCATGATGCGCTGGTTGCCGAGGAAATGCTGTTGCGCGACATCATCGATTTGGACGCCACCCACGGCGGCGGCCCCGGCCAAGCCCCGAACCAGGGTCAAATGGGCGTCGCCCAGAACGGCGACGAAAATGCCAACGCTGACAACGGTGATAAGGTTGAGGAGGTGAAGGAAAAGGCCCCCGAGAAAGCCCTCGAGGCGAATAAGCCCGCCGCCCCCGGCGTGCCGGGAGCCGCCAACGACAGCGACAGCGACGAAGATGACGATGAAAACGAGGAACAGAACCTGTCCCTGGCCGCCCTGGAAGCCAAGTTGACACCCGACGTGGTTGAGACCTTCGAGAAGATCAACAAGACCTACAAAAAGCTCCATAAGTCCCAGAACATCCGCCTTGAAGCCATCCACAAGGGTGACGAGGTCAAGCCGGCGCAGGAAAAACGCTACGGCAAGCTGCGCCACGAACTGATCGAATTGATGGAAGGCGTGCACCTCAACAACGCCCGCATCGAACAATTGATGGAACAGCTTTACGGCCTCAATCGAGCGCTGATCACGGCGGAAGGCAAGCTTCTGCGCATGGCCACCAATTCAAAGATCAAGCGCGATGATTTTTTGGAGCAATACCGCGGCACCGAACTCGACCCCGGCTGGATGAAACGCACCGCCGCGCTGCCGGGCAAGGGCTGGAAACGGTTCATCACGCGTTATGGCGATGACGCCAAGGACGTGCGCACCAACATCGCCGATATCGCCAACGAAACCGGGCTTCCCATCGGCGAATTCCGGCGCATTGTTGCGACCGTGCAAAAGGGCGAACGCGAAGCCGCCAAGGCCAAGAAGGAAATGATCGAGGCCAACCTGCGCCTGGTGATTTCCATCGCCAAGAAATACACCAACCGCGGCCTTCAATTCCTGGACCTGATCCAGGAAGGCAACATCGGCCTGATGAAGGCGGTGGACAAGTTCGAATATCGCCGCGGCTACAAGTTTTCCACCTATGCCACCTGGTGGATCAGGCAGGCCATTACCCGCTCCATCGCCGATCAGGCCCGCACCATCCGCATCCCGGTGCACATGATCGAGACCATCAACAAGCTGGTCAGGACGTCGCGCCAGATGCTGCACGAGATCGGCCGCGAGCCGACGCCGGAAGAACTGGCCGTGCGTCTCGGTATGCCCCTTGAAAAAGTGCGCAAGGTGCTGAAGATCGCCAAGGAGCCGATCAGCCTGGAGACGCCGATCGGCGATGAAGAAGACAGCCATCTCGGCGATTTCATCGAAGACAAGAACGCCGTGCTGCCGGTCGATGCGGCGATCCAGTCGAATTTGCGCGAAACCACGACGCGCGTGCTGGCGAGTCTCACGGCACGCGAGGAGCG
>DASCOC010000310.1:0-3378 GCA_036011805.1 Rhodospirillales bacterium | reverse complement strand
GCAACTCCCTCGGATCAGTAATCTCTCCGGTGACGGCGGCGGCGGCGACCAAATAGGCGGAGCCCAGATACAGTTTCGAGGATTTCGCCCCGGCGCGGCCGACGAAATTGCGGTTGGTCGACGAAATCCCGGTCATGTTTTCATCGAGCCGGGCCGGGCCGAGCCCGATGCAGCCGCCGCAGCCGGTCGGCAGGATTGTCGCGCCCGCCTGTTCAAGAATTTCCAGAATTCCCTCCTCCGCCGCCGCATCGCGGATGCGGTTAGACCCCGGCGCGACGAAAAAACGCGTGCCGGCAGCCTTGGTCCGGCCGTTGACGATGGCCGCCGCCATCCTGAGATCATCCAACTTGGCCCCGGTGCAGGCGCCGATATAGGCCTGGCCGACCGGGGTGCCGGCGTGTTCGGAAATATCGGCGGCGTTTTCCGGATTTGACGGCGCCGCCACCTGCGGGGTCAGCGCCGCGCCGTCGATAGTAATGGTCTTCGCCACCGGGGCATCGGCGTCCCCCTGCCAGGTCTTGATATCGACCCCCTTCGCCCCCGTCGCCGCCAGCCATTCGGCGGTAGTGTCATCGGGGGCGACGATGCCGGTCTTGGCCCCTAATTCGGCGGCCATGTTGGTCAACGTCATGCGCTCGTCGATGGTCATCGCCTTGACCGCGTCGCCGCCATATTCCACGACCATGTAATTGGCGCCCATGATGCCGATATCGCCGCATAGCTTTAAAATCACGTCCTTGGCCGCGACCCCGTCCGACAAGCCCCCCGTCACATCCAGGCGCAGCGTTTCCGGCACCCGCACCCAAATCTCGCCGGTCGCCAGCACGCCGGTCATTTCCGTTGCCCCGACGCCGACCATGAACGCGCCGAAAGCGCCGCCGGTGGTCGAATGGCTGTCGGCACCGACACAGAACAGGCCGGGTTTCAGGAATCCGTTTTCCGGCAGCACCACGTGGCAAATGCCTTGTTCGGGAAGGAAATGCGGCAGCTTTTTCTCGGCCACCCATGCATGGGAGATTTCCTGGATTTTGACGCTGTTGGGGTCCGTATCATTGGTGTAATGGTCGGTGATGACGACAAGCTTATCGGAGTCCCAAATGGGAACCCCCAATTCATCCAGCATCTTCCCGGCGCGCCTAGGGCCCGACGAATCGTGCATCATCGCCATATCGACGGCGCAGGTAACGATGTCGCCCGGCGCGACCGAGTCCTGCCCGGCGGCCTTGGCAAGTATCTTTTCCGAAAGCGTCATCGATTGAGGTTGGACCATCTTCAAATCACCTTGGCCTTCCTGAGCGCCGCCAACTTGGCCGCATCGTAGCCCAGACCGGTCAACACGGCGTCGGTATGTTCGCCCAGCTTCGGCGCCGGGTTGGCCGGGGCCGGGGTTTCGGCTTGCACCGGCGGGCGCAGGTAACGATAGGTGCCGTGGCCTTCCAGTTCAATATCCTGCAGGCGCCCTTCATCCTTGACGAACGGGTTTTCCAGGGCCTCGGCCACATCCAAAATCGGCGATGACGGCACGGTGCCGGCGAAGTCGATCAGCCATTCGGCGGTGGTCTTGGCCGACAGCGCTTCATCCAGCATTTCCTGGATCAGCGGACGCGCCTCCAAACGTTCCTTGAAGGTACGGAATCGGTCGTCATCGGCCCATTCCGGATGGCCGAGGGCGTCCACCAGCGCCGGCCAGAATTTTTCCTTGTTGCACATCAGGTAGATCCAGCCGTCGGCGGTCTTATAAAGCTGACACGGCGTCAGCGACGGATGCGCCGACCGGGCCAGACGTTTCTGCGTGTGCCCGTTGTTCAGGTACCATATCGCCGGATAGCCCAGGTTGGACAGCGCCACATCGAACAAACTGATATCCAGGTCGCCGCCAACACCGGACCCGCGCGCGCCGATAATGCCGGCCACCGCCGCATAGGCCAGCCCGACGCCGGTCATCTGGTCGACCACCGATAGCCCGAACCGGGTCGGCTCGCCCTCGGGATCGCCGGTCAGCGAGAAATAGCCGGTTTCCGCCTGCATCAGATAATCGAAGCCGGGCCACGATGCCCGCGTCCCCTCACGGCCATAGGCGGACAAATGGGCGCAGACGATTTTGGGGTTGGCGTCTTTAAGGTGCGCATAGGTGAGGCCGAGCTTTTCCGGCACGTCGCCGCGCAGGTTCGAGGTCAAGGCGTCGGCGGATTTAACAATATCCAGGAACACCGCCCAGCCGTCGTCGCTTTCCAGGTCCAGGGTCAGGCTCTTCTTGTTGCGGTTATAGGCGTGGAACCATTGGCTTTCGCCGTTGTCGAACCAATAAGGGCCCAAAACACGGGCATAATCGCCACCTTCTGGCTGTTCGATCTTAATCACCTCGGCGCCCTGATCGGCCAGCCACATGGTACCGAACGGACCGGCGCCGTACTGTTCGACCGTCAGGATGCGGACGCCTTCAAGCGGGAGAGTCATGGATTGGTTCCGTTTTCCATTGCCACGGCGGGGAGAACAAATTTTAAGGAATTGTTCTGATAAAGAAAGACTCTAGAACCGGTCGGCGCGGAACGACCGGATATCCATATTGGGGGCCCGCCCGGCGACCAGGTCGGCGATCAACTGGCCGGTCCTGGGCCCGCCGGTGAGGCCGACGTGCTGATGGCCGAAGGCGAAGAACAGGTTGCCGAACACAGGCGATGGGCCGATTACCGGCAGGCTGTCGGGCAGGGTCGGCCGTAATCCGGACCAGGTTGAGATGTCGGCGGTATCGATGTCGGGAAACATCCACTTGGCGTGCCTCGCCAGCACGTCGGCGCGGGCGTAATTGGGCTCGGCGTCGAGGCCGCCGTACTCCGCCGTCCCGGCGATGCGGATGCCGGGCGCCATCGGCGTGGCGATGAATTTGTAGGTATTGGCGAACACCGGCATGGTGAGGGTAATGCCGGAATTCGCAATAGTGACATGATAGCCCCGCTCGCCTTCCAGCGGCACCGGGCTGCCGAGCCGGGCGGTGAGCCGGTTCGAGAACACCCCGGCGGCGATCACCAGGACATCGACATCGAGATCATCGCCGTCGGTGATCAGCTTGCTGGGGCCGTCCGGTCCGACCTCGATCTCGCGAACCTCGCGCTGGAGAATGACGCCGCCGGATTGCTCGAAATGCCGGGCCAGGCCCTTAACCAACAGCATCGGTTCCACCGTATGGCCGATGTTGCGGATAAAATATCCATGCTCGAAGATATGCGCCAAGGCCGGTACGCGTTCGCGGATTTGGGCGGCGTTGAGGCTTTCCACCACCGTCCCCCGGTCCCGCCGCAGGTCCCAGGTGTTGGCTTCCTCGGCCAGCGACTTGGCATCTTCGTAGACGTACATGCAGCCTTCCGAGCGGATCAGGCC
>DASCOC010000309.1:0-2456 GCA_036011805.1 Rhodospirillales bacterium | reverse complement strand
CGCGACATTGATGTCGACGGACTGAAGACCGGCCACACCGAAGATGCAGGCTACGGACTGGCCGCATCAGCGACGAAGGGGGACCGCCGTCTGATTCTTGTGGTCAATGGCTTGGCATCGAAAAAGGACCGCCGCCGTGAACCGGAACGGCTTTTGTCCTGGGGGCTGCGTGAGTTTAATAACTACAAACTTTTTTCCGCCGGTGAGGAAGTCACGAAAGCCGAAGTCTGGCTGGGCAAGGAAGCGCAAGTTGCGCTAATTGTCGAAAAAGAGATGCTGATCACGCTTTCTCGGAAGGCGCGCCGCAAGATGAAGGTCACCGTCCAATTCGATACCCCCATCCCGGCCCCCATCGCCAAGGGCCAGAAGGTTGCCAAATTGGTGGTGACGGCGCCGGGGTTTGATAACATCGAGGTGCCGCTTATCGCGTCGCGTTCGGTCGAAAGGCTGGGTCTGTTTGGCCGCCTGGGCACCGCTTTGAAGGCGATTATCTGGGGCGAATCCGGGTGAGCCGGGGGACCGGGCCTAAAGCGCAAGGAAAATTCATCTCCCTCGAAGGCGGTGAGGGGGCCGGCAAGACGACTCAAATCAAATTATTGGCGGATGCTCTTGAACGTGCCGGCATTGACCCCGTAATCACCCGCGAGCCCGGCGGCGCGCCGGGGGCCGAGATGATCAGGGGCCTTCTGGTCGAGGGTGACGTCGACCGCTGGCAGCCGATGACCGAGGCCTTGCTGCATTTTGCCGCCCGCTTGGAGCACGTCAAGGAAACCATTGCGCCTGCGTTGGCAGAAGGGCGGTGGGTGGTGTCAGACCGGTTTTCCGATTCCACCGTCGCTTACCAGGGCTACGGCCATGACCTGGGCCAGGAAACCATGGCCCGGCTGCATGAATTGGTGCTGGCGGGATTTCAGACCGATCTTACCATCATCCTGGATCTTCCCGTTGACGCCGGCCTGGCCAGGGCCGGCAAGCGCGAAGCGGTCAAACGAGAGGCGGGGGATAACGCCGGAGAAGACCGCTACGAACGCATGGATTTGGATTTTCACCGGCGATTGCGCGACGGTTTCCTGGATATCGCCCGGCGCAACTCGGAACGGTGCCTGATCGTCGACGCAGACCAGGCCCCTGATGATGTCCATAAATTGATCTGGGAAATCGTCCAAAACCGTTTTGGCGTGGATCTATAATGACGGGCATGAGCGGCGAAAATTTTGATGACGTAATTTTTGAAGACGGGGCGCCTGCGCCGGTTGAGAACCCGGACCTCAGCGGTCATGACCAGGCCGAGGCGACCTTGAAGCAGGCTTTCGAAAGTGGCCGTTTGGCCCATGCCTGGCTGTTGTCGGGGCCCGAGGGCATCGGCAAGGCGACGTTGGCGTATCGTTTCGCGCGTTATGTCCTGGCCAACGGCGGGACTGATGCAGGGCAGGGGCTTTTCGGCGACAGCTTAGAGGAACCCTCTGACTCGCTATATGTAGCCCCCGATAACCCGGTGTTTCGCCGCGTCGCCTCCGGCGGTCATAGCGACCTCAAGGCGGTGGTTCGCACCGTCAACGAGAAAACCGGCAAGCTTAGGGGGGAAATCGTCGTCGATGATGTGCGGTCGGTCGGTGACTTTTTCCACCATACCGCCGGCGAAGGCGGCTGGCGTGTCGTCGTCGTCGACTGTGCCGATGAGATGAATACCAACGCCGCCAATGCATTGTTAAAGGTTCTTGAGGAACCGCCGCCACGGGGGTTGCTGTTGCTGGTCAGCCACAACCCCGGCCGCTTGTTGCCGACGATACGGTCGCGCTGCCGCAAGCTGGCGTTGCATCCCTTGGCCGAGGAAAGCGTGGCGTCCCTGATCAACGCGCACAGACCGGACCTTGAAGGCGCCGACGTTTCGGTGCTGGCGCATCTCGCCGATGGCAGCCCGGGCCGGGCGCTGGCCCTTGCCGATGTCGGCGGCCTGGACCTATACCGGGACATGATAGGGCTGTTGGAAACGCTGCCCAGCCTTGATGTCGCCTCACTCCACGCGTTCGGCGGCAAGCTGGGTAAAACCGGCGCTGAGGAGGCGTTCCATACCGCGTCTGGGCTACTTCAATGGTGGTTGGCGCGCCTGATACTGGTCGCCTCCGGTGGCCCCCGACAGGGCGACGACAATCTGGGGGGCGGGGAAGGGGCGTTGATGCAACGCTTAGGCATGGCGGCCAGCCTTGATCGCTGGTTTGAGGTATGGGAAAAGATCAATCGCCTGCTGATCAAGACCGATCCTATCAATCTAAGCCGTAAGCAGGTGGTGTTGAATGTGTTCCTGACCCTCCAAAATGCCGTCCGGCCTTAAAACCAATGACCCAGCCCTATTACCTGACGACGCCGATTTATTACGTCAACGACGACCCGCATATCGGCCATGCCTATACGACGCTGGCCTGCGATGTGCTGGCGCGGTTCAAGCGTCTCGACGG
>DASCOC010000308.1:0-19036 GCA_036011805.1 Rhodospirillales bacterium | reverse complement strand
CAGGACGCCTACACCACCGCTTTTTGTATCCGCAACGTCACCCATATCGACCAAGCCCTCAGCGAGGCCCGGCGCGTCCTCAAGCCCGGCGGCCGCTTCCTGTGTCTGGAATTCAGCCAAGTGGTGCTGCCGGTTTTGGATAAACTTTATGAAACCTATTCCTTCAAGGTGCTTCCGGCCCTGGGCGAGCAGGTCGCCGGTGACCGCCAAGCCTATCAATACCTGGCCGAAAGCATCCGCCGGTTCCCGGCGCAAGGCCCCTTCTCAGACATGATCACCGAGGCCGGGCTCGACCAGGTCAAGGTGCGCAACCTTTCCGGCGGCATTGCCGCCATCCATTCAGCCTGGCGGGTCTAGGGTCCAAACCCATGAGCAGCCCGCTTCAAAATTTCACTCAACTTCTCAAGGTGGCGCACACCTTGGCCCGCCATGATGCGCTGTTTCCGCTTGAGGACCTTGAAGTAGCGCCGATGGTGGTCACCTTGTCGCGGCTATTGGCGGTGTTCTCCAAGGCCGAAACATCCGGGCGGCCCGGCCAGCGTTTGGCAAGGGCGTTGAACGAAGCCGGGCCCAGTTTCATCAAGCTGGGCCAAGCCATGGCCACCCGGTCGGACCTGTTGGGCGAGGAAATGTCGGCGGATCTGTCTGACCTTCAGGATAAACTTCCGTCGTTTCCTGCCGCTCAGGCGCGCGCCATTGTCGAAGAAGAGTTTGGCCGGCCCTTAGGAGAGCTTTTTTCATCCTTCGAGGACACCGCGGAGGCGGCGGCATCCATTGCCCAGGTCCATTTCGCCGTCACCACCGAAGGCCGGGAAGTGGCGGTAAAAATCTTGCGTCCCGGCATCGAAGAAGCCTTCCAACGCGATCTTGAGCTGATGCGTTGGGTCGCCGGGCTGGTCGTCATGGCGAAACCGGAAATACGGCGCCTGAAGCCGCTCGAATGTGTCGATGCGCTGGCTGAATCGGTGAAACTGGAAATGGATTTGCGTCTCGAGGCCGCCGCCGCCGCCGAGATTGCCGATAATTTTGCCGACGATGAGGATTTCCGGGTGCCGCAAGTGGACTGGTCCCGGACCGGGCGCCGGGTGATGACCACCGAACGGCTTTCCGGCATTCCGCTGGATGAACGCGACGCGCTTATTACCGCCGGGCACGACCCCAACGTGGTCCTGCAAAAGGCATCCAATGCCTCCTTCAGGCAGGTCTTCCGCGACGGCTTCTTCCATGCCGATGTCCATCCCGGCAATCTGTTCGTTTTGGAGTCAGGCGCCATCGGCGCCGTCGATTTCGGTATAATGGGCCGGCTTGACCTGAAAACCAGGCGGTGGCTGGGTGAATTGCTGGTGGCGTTCCTGGGCCGGGATTACCGCCGCGCCGCCGAAATTCATTTCGAGGCCGGATGGGTGCCATCGCACCGCTCGGTTGACGCATTTACCCAAGCCTGCCGGTCCATCGCCGAGCCGATCTTGGATCGGCCCCAAAATGAAATCTCCATCGCCCGCCTGCTGGGACAGCTATTCCAGATCACCGAGACCTTCCAGATGGAAGCCCAGCCGCAGCTTCTATTACTACAGAAAACCATGCTCGTCGCCGAAGGCACGGGGCGCCGTCTGGTACCGGAAGCCAACATGTGGTTCATGGCCCGGCCCCTGATCGAAGAATGGATGATCGAAAACCTGGGCCCCGAGGCCCAAATTCGCGACACCATCGGCAACCTTGCCCATGCGGTGGACCGAATTCCTCAAATTTTCAATGATATCGAGGAAGGCGCCACCATCCTGTCGGAAGGCCGAGTCAAACTTCACCCGGAAACGGTCGCGGCGCTGAAGCAGGGTAACGGGTCCCAGCGTGGGCGTCCGATTCTGTGGCTGACCGTCGCCGCGGTGGCCGTGGTCGCCGCTATTTTTAAATTCATCTGAATAATCTACCCCCGGCAAACGGTAGGGTTGCGTCAACCGAACACCCGGACTATCTTAATCACATCATTTTCTCGTTAAATTAAAACAAACTCCATAACGCTTGCGGGGAAAGATGCTCGAGAGCAAAAAAATTCTTTTGATCGTGTCCGGTGGGATCGCCGCGTACAAGTGTCCTGATCTCGTCCGGCGGCTGCGTCAGCGTGGCGCGAGTGTGCGCTGCGTGCTGACCAACGGCGGCGCCGAATTCGTCACCCCCTTAGCGCTGGGCGCCGTCAGCGAAGACAAGGTCTATCAGGACCTGTTCTCGCTCACCGATGAAGATGAAATGGGGCATATCCGGCTGTCGCGCGAGGCCGACCTGGTGTTGGTAGCGCCGGCGACGGCCAACATCCTGGCCAAGATGGCACATGGAATTGCCGACGACTTGGCGAGCACCGCGTTGATGGCGTCGGACAAACCGGTCCTGTGCGCGCCGGCAATGAATGTCCGCATGTGGGAAAACCCGGCAACCCGGGAAAACCTGGGCGTCCTGGCCAAGCGCGGCGTCGGTTTCATCGGCCCTGAAGAAGGTGACATGGCCTGCGGCGAATGGGGCCTCGGGCGGATGACCGAACTGGACCAGATTGCCGACGCCGTCGAGGATTTTTTCCGCCAAGAGCTTCCCTTGAACGGCATCAGTTCCCTGGTCACCAGTGGGCCAACCCAGGAAGCCATTGACCCGGTCAGGTACCTCGCCAACCGGTCATCGGGCAAACAGGGCCACGCCATTGCCGCCGCCATGGCCCGGCTGGGTGCCGCCACGACCCTGGTAACCGGTCCCAGCCATCAACCCGACCCGGCGGGGGTCAAGATGGTGAAGGTCGAAACCGCCGTTCAAATGCTGGAAGCCTGCGAAAGTACCCTGCCGGTGGATGTCGCCATTTTCGCCGCGGCGGTATCGGACTGGCGGGCGGAGACGGCGGAAATGAGCAAAATCAAGAAAGGCGGCGACAAAAAGCCGCCTCGGCTGACCCTGGTTGAAAACCCCGACATCCTGGCCACCATCAGCGCCGCCGGAAACGCCAGGCCGCGTCTGGTCGTCGGCTTTGCCGCCGAAACCGATGATGTCATCGCCAACGCCACCAATAAACGCGCGAATAAGGGCTGCGATTGGATCGTCGCCAACGATGTCAGCCCGGAAACCGGCACCTTCGGCGGCGATGCCAACACCGTCCACCTGATTACCGAGGACGGCGTCGAGGATTGGCCAACACAGTCCAAAACAGCCGTTGCCGATCGTCTGACCGAACGGGTTGTCAAAACCCTGACGGCGGCGCAATAGGCCGCGCTTACGGGGATAGGGGCAGGAACGCGAGGATGAACAAAAACGCCGTCGATATTACCATTCAGCGATTGGCCCACGGCGCCGACCTGGATCTGCCGGCCCCGGCCACGGATTTGAGCGCCGGCGCCGATCTTTTGGCGGCGGTCACCGAGGCGTTGATCCTGCCCCCGGGCGGGCGCGCCGTTATTCCCACCGGCATCGCCATTGGCCTGCCCGGCGGTTTTGAGGCTCAGATTCGGCCGCGCTCAGGCCTTGCGGAGAAGCACGGCGTCACCGTTCTCAACGCGCCGGGCACCATCGATGCGGATTATCGCGGCGAAATCGGCGTCATCCTGATCAATCATGGCGACGAGCCGTTTACCATCACCCGTGGCCAGCGGATCGCCCAATTGATCATCGCACCGGTCAGCCGGGCGCAATGGATTGAAGTGGACACCCTTGATGAGACCCCGCGCGGCGATGGCGGCTTCGGATCGACCGGGACCGGAGGCTAGACCATGTTGCGATTATCAAAAAAGATGATGTTCGCGATCGAGGCCGTGCTCGACATCGCTTATCATTCCAGTGCCGAACCGGTGCAGAGCCGCGACATCACCCGGCGCCAGGGAATCCCGCGCCGCTATCTGGAACAAGCCCTTCAACATCTGGTCCGAAACGGCCTCCTGATTGGTGTCCGCGGCCCGCGCGGCGGTTACCGACTGGCCCGCGAACGCCGCCGCATCACCATCGGCGACATTGTCCGCGTCGTCAGCGAAATGGAATCCAACAATCAACTGATCGAGGATACGCCCGGTTCCGAACTCGGCCACAAAGTGGTGCGGCCGCTGTGGCTGGATCTTAGAAATGAGATGATGGCGCGTCTCGACAAGATGAGTGTTGATGACCTTTGCAGCCACGCCGATCAAGCCGGGATCATCAGCGAAGGGCGCCAAAACCTTGATTTCACTATTTAAAACACCCTAATCCGACATGAACGACATACCCGATACCACCACCGCCAACACCGAATTTCGCGGTCGGGTTTACGATGATATCGTCGATGCCATCGGCGCCACGCCGTTGGTGCGGCTTAACAATCTCGCCGCCCTGGAAGGGGTGAAGGCCGAAATCATCGGAAAATGTGAATTTTTCAATCCCTTGGGCTCGGTCAAGGACCGTATCGGCATGGCCATGATCGATGCCGCCGAGAAGGATGGCCGCATCAAACCGGGGGCGACCCTTGTCGAGCCGACTTCGGGCAATACCGGGATCGCCTTGGCTTTCGTCGCCGCCACCAAGGGCTATCGGCTGATCCTGACGATGCCAGAAAGCATGTCGTTGGAACGCCGCAAGATGCTTCTGTTATTGGGCGCGGAACTTGAACTGACCCCGGCCGAGAAAGGCATGAAGGGCGCCATCGTCAAAGCCGAGGAACTGGTCAAAAAAACCAAGGGCGCGATCATGCTGCAACAGTTCGAAAACCCCGCCAATCCGGACATTCACCGCCGCACCACCGCCGAGGAAATCTGGGCGGACACCGGCGGTAACATCGACGTCCTGGTTTCCGGCATCGGCACCGGCGGAACCCTGACCGGCTGTGCGCAGGTCCTGAAATCCCGCAAGGACGACCTAAAATTCGTCGCCGTCGAGCCCGAAGACAGCCCGATCCTTTCCGGCGGCACACCGGGGCCGCACAAAATTCAAGGGATCGGCGCCGGCTTCGTGCCCAGCATTCTTGATGTCGGGGCGATTGATGAAGTTCTCAAAATCGGCAATGAAACCGCCTTCGCCATGGCCCGCCAGGTTGCCAAGACGGAAGGCCTTGCCGTCGGCATTTCCTCGGGCGCGGCGCTGGCTGCCGCCGTTGAACTGGCCGGCCGCGACGGCATGGAAGGCAAGGTGATCGTGGTCCTTCTGCCCGATTTCGCCGACCGTTATCTTTCGACGGCCTTGTTCGACGGCTTGGCTTAGCAGACCGGCCATGGGTTTCAGCGAAGAACAGATAAATCGATACGCCCGCCATATCCTGCTTGACGGGGTCGGCGGCGTTGGCCAACAGAAATTGTTGGATTCCCGCGTTCTGGTCGTCGGCGCCGGTGGACTGGGATCGCCGGTGTTGATGTATCTGGCCGCCGCCGGGGTCGGAACGCTGGGCGTCGTCGATGACGATGTCGTCGACCTGTCCAACCTTCAACGCCAGATCGTTCATTCCACGGCGGCGGTGGGAACCCCGAAGGTGGAAAGCGCCAAAACGACCCTCGCCGCCATCAACCCCGATGTCACCGTGATTCCCCACCAGGAGAGGATCACGGCTGAAAACGCGCTCGATTTGATTTCCGGGTACGACATCGTCGCCGACGGCTCGGATAACTTCGCCACCCGGTTCCTGGTCAATGATGCCTGTTATCTGGCAAAGAAAACGCTGGTGTCGGCGGCGATCCTCAGATTCGACGCGCAGCTATATACTTTTAAGGCTTTTGAAGATGGCCCCTGTTACCGCTGCATTTTCCCGGAGCCGCCGCCCGAAGGCCAGATTCCGATCTGCGCCGAGGCCGGCGTGTTGGGCGCCCTTTGCGGCATGGCAGGCTCCCTGCAGGCGACGGAAGTGCTCAAGGAACTGATCGGAATCGGCGAAAGCCTGTCCGGCGGGCTGATGGTCTATGATGGGCTGGCGACGACGTTCCGCAAAATCGCGGTCAAACCCGATCCCGGATGCCGACTTTGCGGCGACAGTCCGGATATTACCGATCTCACCATCCACCAAGCCGAGAGCCAAAGCCCATGACCGCCGACAGTCCGTCCCTGGAAAAACTTTCCATCGTCGTTTACGCCGGTCACTACGACAAAGTTCACTATGCCTTGGTGATGGCGGCGGCGGCGGCGGCCATCGGCCGGCCGGTAACGTTGTTTTTCACCATGGGCGCGTGTCACGCCCTGAAACGCGGCGATGACGGGGACGGCGCCGGGGGCGGCCATGCCTGGCGCGCCATGCCGCTCAGCGAGGAAGAGGGGACCGGCGGCGACAAGGACGATGCCTATGCCGCCATGAATGTCGCCACCTTCGAGGAGCTTCTTCAGTCCTGTGTTCAGTTCAAGGTGACGTTTATGGTCTGCGAGATGGGCTTGAGGGCCGTCGGCCTGGAAGACCAACCGCTTCGCGACGACATTCCCATCGAAGAAGGCGGCGTCGTCACCTTCCTCAACGACGCGTCGAAGGACGGCGCGATGATTTTTATCTGAATTCACTCGCCACTAGCCCCGAAACCGAGTGGCTTTCAGGCGAGTTACCCGTTCGGATAGGGATCGCCCATACTTAGGTGTGTTGAAAAATCGCGCCTTTCATTTTACAATTAATCTAATTAAAAAAAATAGTTAGGACCTTCACGTGCAGCGAATACGCCGCCTCGTCAATGGAGACAAGAAACCATGACCGTAGAAAGCATCCTCAAGGACCATAAGGGGAATTTGATTACCTGCCGTCCCGAGGACACCATCGACACGATTGCCGTTATACTAACCTCTAAGAAAATAGGCGCTTTGCCGGTGCGTGATGGTGAGCGCAAGCTGGTCGGCATTATTTCCGAACGCGATATCGTCAGGGGGCTTTCCGAAAAAGGGGCCCCCGCCATTGATCTAAAAGTCAAGGATCTGATGTCCTCTGACGTGGCAACATGCAAACCGGCGGATTCCATTAAGGACGTTATTGAAATCATGGAACGCCGCCACATCCGGCACCTTCCTGTGGTTAAGGACGGCGAATTACTGGACATATTGTCCCAGCGCGACGTTATGAAAAGCCGGCTTGAACTGACCGAGCTTGAAACCAATGTGTTGCGTGACCGGGTCCGGTTTGTGGGTCCCACATAGAAAGCTTCCCGTTAGCGATCAGACTATTTTCTGGGCTTTGGCCGTCACCGGCCCCGGCGCACCGTCGCCGATCGGCGCCCCATCCACCATGACCAAGGGCTTGATGCCGAGGCTGTTGGTAAGGAATGCTTCGGTGGCATTGGCCAGATCGGCGGGCTTTAGCGTACGCTCCGCCGCCGCCAGGGCTTTGATCACCTCGGCCCGCATGACACCGGGAAGGGCGCCGTCATGAACCGGCGGCGTCACCGCCCCGCCGTCGATGACCAGGAAAAGATTGGCGGCGGTGGCTTCGGCTAGATTGCCGGCGGTGTTCAGTAACAACGCATCATCGGCGCCCCGCGAGGATGCCTCCCTGGCCGCCATGATGGCATCCAGATAGCCAATGGACTTGATGCCGGAAAGCGGTGAGTGCTCGTTGCGCCGGGTTACCGTGGCAATCACAGCGGTTGCCGCCTTGGCCGTCGTTACGTCCTGGGCCGCGCCGGTGATCAGCAGGTTCGGCTGCGCCGGCACCGGCGGCAATAGGCCCCTGGGCGCCGCACCCCGGGTCAACGTCAGCCTCAACACACCTTCGCTGATGCCATTGGCGTCGATGACGTCCTCAAATGCGGCGATAATTTCCTGGTCGCTCAAGGGGACATTCAGGCCGGTGGTGCCGGCGCCGTCGCGAAGCCGGATCAGATGGGCGCCTATGCGCTGAGCCCGGCCGTCCCTAACGGCAATGGTCTCGAACAAGCCGTCACCCAGGGTTAGGCCCCGATCCGCAGGGTCGATGCGGGCTTTCGATGCCTTTACCAGTTGGCCGCCCCAAAAGACCTTCACCGCACGTAATCCCTTACTTGTTCGCCGGGGTCCAGGCTTTGCAGAAGCGCCCAGACCTTGTCCATGGATTCATCATATTCCGCCGCCGGGTCGGAATCGGCGACGATTCCGCCGCCGGCCTGGGCCGCAACCTGGCCGTCCTTGATGACCAGGGTACGGATGACGATGGAGGAATCCATGGCGCCGTCAAAACCGATCCAGGCGATGGCGCCGCAATAAGGCCCGCGCCGCGCCGGTTCCAGTTCGTTGATGATCTCCATGGCCCTGATTTTAGGCGCCCCGGTGATCGACCCGCCGGGGAACGTGGCCCGCAGCAAGTCCACCGGACCGAGATTGGGAAACAGGGTGCCCCGCACTTCGGAGACCAGATGATGGACGTTGGCGAAACTCTCCAAGGTGGCCAGTTCGCTGACCTCGACGCTGCCCAGGCGGCAAACCCGGCTCAAGTCATTGCGCATAAGATCAACGATCATCAGGTTTTCGGCCTGGTCCTTTTCGCTGAGGCTTAATTCATTGGCCAGCGCCTTGTCTTCGCCGGGGGTCCTGCCACGGGGCCGGGTTCCCTTGATCGGCCGGGTGACGACAAGACCTTCAGGATCGAGGCTAAGAAAACGTTCCGGTGATGCCGACAGAATGGTGGTGCCGTCAGATGCAGATATAAAGGCAGCAAAGGGTGCCGGCGACAACGATCGCAACCGCCGGTACAACATGAACGGATCCAGCCCCCGGGGCATGTCGCTCAACAGCCGCTGTGTCAGGTTGGCCTGAAAGATGTCACCGGCATGGATGTAGTCGATCGCCCTGGACACCATGTTCTCGTATTCCGGCCTCGTCAGTTCCGGCGTCCAGGTTGCCGCAAGCTGCCAATCGACGGGGCCGGGCGCCGTCGCGTTCTGGATGCGCGCCGCCATCGCCCGCGCCCGCTGTTCCGGCGGGGGCCGGTCCGGAGTCTCGGAATCAAAGGCGATGATCCAGGCTTGGCCGGTTTGGGTGTCGAAGGCGGCCAAGGTGTCATAAAGCCCAAAGCCTGCGCCGGCAACCTCCAGACCGGGTCCGGCCAGGGGCGGCAACCGTTCAAGGTGACGGCCCAGCTCGTAGCTCAGATAACCGACGGCGCCGCCTTGGAAGGGCGGCAAATCCGGATCATTTCGCATCGGAAAGCGTTTTAATTCGGCCTCCAGGGCATCGAAAGGGTTGATTGTTTCCGCCCCGGTCAGAACTTGATAAGGATCGGCGGCGATATAGGAATAACGGCCCCGGCCGCCGGTTTCCGCGGCGCTGTCCAGAAACGCGACGTTCTTCTCATCGGCGAAGGCGGCGAACGCGTCTAGGGGGTCGCGGTAGGGAATAGGCAATGCGTATGGTAGATCATTCATGCGGTTTACCCTGGGGCCCATCCGGTCGAGGGGCCGAGCCTAATCGCCGATAACCCGGTCCGGTGGCGTGTGGCCGTCGATAAAGCTTTGGATATTGAGCACCACTTTATCGCCCATATCCACCCGTCCCTCAAAGGTGGCGGAACTCATATGGGGTAGCAAAATGACATTATCCAGGGTTAGCAACTTCGGATTGACGGCCGGTTCGTGTTCGAAAACGTCAAGCCCGGCGCCGGCGATCTCGCCGGCCACCAGTATTTTGGTCAGGGCGGCTTCATCAATGATCTCGCCCCTGGCCGTGTTAACGATGACGGCGTGCGGCTGCACCAGCTTCAACCGCCGGGCCGACAAAAGATGAAAAGTTGCCGGCGTGTGCGGACAGTTGACGGAAATGATATCCATGCGGGCCAGCATTTGATCCAGGCTTTCCCAATAGGTCGCCTCAAGCTCGGACTCGATCTCATCATGGACGGGATTGCGGTTATGATAATGGACCGACAGGCCGAACCCGCGGGCGCGTCGGGCCACCGCCTGGCCGATCCGGCCCATGCCGATGATCCCCAAGCGCTTGCCGAAGATGCGGTGTCCCAACATCCAGGTCGGCGACCAGCCGGACCAACCGCCTGCGCGCATGGTCATTTCGCCTTCGACCAAACGGCGCGGCACGGCCAAAATCAACGCCATGGTCATATCGGCGGTGTCCTCGGTCAGCACATCGGGCGTATTGGAGACGGTGATCCCGCACTCCTTCGCCTTGTTCAGGTCGATGTGATCAACACCGGTGCCGTAATTTGCGATTAATTTTAATTTCTTGCCGGCCTGGCCAAGGAGGTCGGCGTTAATGGAATCGGTAACCGTCGGGACCAGAACATCAGCCGTCTTGATGGCTGCAACCAGTTGGTCATTAGACATCGCCTCGTCGTTAACGTTCAGGCTGACGTCAAACAGTTCCATCATTCGTGTTTCAGTGGCGTCCGGCAACTTGCGCGTGACCACCACCTTCGGTTTTTTCTTAGCCATTCCGTTCCTTTGTGTTCCCACCCTCAGGCACCGTGGATAGAATCTAACAGATGGTATCCACTTGCAACCCCGGACCCGGTTGTCCAGCGCCCAATACCAAGCCTATACGGCACATCTATCCGTACCGTTCCGAAGGGTTTATAATAGCCCACTCTTCGGCTTTTTGTTCCCCCTGAACTGTTTTATTTATGTCCCGTTTGCGATTTCCTCTTTTCCTCTGCCTGCTTGTGCTGATCAGCGCCGCCCCCGCCCTTGAGGCCGCGATCAAGGGCACCGGGCTGCCGTTGCCCCGGTATGTCAGCCTGCGCGCCGGTGAAGTGAACCTGCGCACCGGCCCCGGCGTTCAATATCCTGTCGACTGGGTCTATTTGCGCCAAAACCTGCCGATGGAAATCATCGCCGAATACGGGACCTGGCGAAAAGTCCGCGATTGGCAGGGGACCCAGGGCTGGGTCCATCAAAGCATGGTCAGCAGGCTCAGGACCCTCATCATCACCGGCAACACCCGCACCGTGCGGCGCAAGGCCGATGCCCAAAGCAAGCCCATCGCCATCCTTGAGGCCGGGGTCATCGGCAAGTTGCTATCGTGTCCCGATCTGAACGGATGGTGCCGGGTCGATGTCGCCGGCCAAAAAGGATGGCTAAGGCGCGTTGATTTCTGGGGCGTGCTTAAAAACGAAGTGATGGAATAAGGGCGGCAACCTTCAATCGAAGTCGGTGGAGAGCGCGTCTTTCACCGAGTCGGGCAGGATCGCCATATGACCGTATTGCTTGTGGCCGATGCCCAAGGCCACCGTCGTTTCCGGATCATGGAACTTTTCCACCTGCTCAACCGTGAACGGGAAGTGCAGAAACTGGATTGACGACGCCTTGCCGTCGGCGGTGGTGCGGTCAATATCGTCTTCGGGAATGGCGGTGACGGTTTCATCGCCCAGCGTCATGGTCACCGTTTCTTCGACGCCGCCGAGGGAGGCCAAAAACTTTTCCCGTCGTACCGGTTCATCGATTTCGAACATCAACGTGGCAACCAGTTCCCGGCCGTTTGGGATCAACGGATTATAGGCGCTGAGCTCGTCCTCGATCTGGTCATCGCCGCCTTTTTCGATATACAGCATCTCTTGGACCTGATGCAGCATGGTGTCATAGGATTCGAAATAGAAGGTGGCGTCAGGGCCGACGGAAACACGCCGGTTTTTCTTTAGCTCGGTGATTTCGCGCTTACGTGCCGGGCGGGCGGCGATGTAATCGTCCATGGCCATGATATCGTCATGGGTGATTTCGTGTTTCGTCGTCATTTTATTTTCCTTTGGCGTGCCGGGTGCCTACAGGCCGTAGGCGCGGGCGATGAGTTCGATGGGGTGGGTGGCAGAGCTGGGCCCGGAAACATCGGAGGCCGTATCGCCGTCCAGACGTTCGACCCCTTGCAGGATATGATCCCGCGCCAACGGGCATTCTGAGACCACGTGGCCGGGGTTTTGCTTTTTGACATTGCGGGCGACCGGCTTGCCGACCTTCAGGGCGACGTCGAAGTTATCTTTCATCACCCCCCACGAACCCCCGTGCCCGGAGCACCGTTCGATCACGGAGATGTCCGTGTCCGGAACCAGACGCAGCATCTCGGCCGCCTTCTGGCCCATGTTCTGGGCCCGGGCATGGCACGCGATATGAACGCCGACGCCGCCATCCAGAGGCGCAAGGCCGTCGGCCAGGCCGTCGGTCTTGGCGATATTAACCAGGTATTCGCTGATGTCCGACGTCGCCTCACTCAGGCGTTTGACGTTTTCGTCCTCGGGTACGATCAGGGGCCATTCAAACTTCAGCATCAAGGCGCACGATGACACCAGCGCAATGACGTCATAACCCTTGGCGATCCATTCGCTTAAGTCCTTGGCGGTGGCTTCGGCGCTCATCGCAACGGCGGCTATATCGCCCTGTTCCAACTGCGGCATGCCGCAACACCGGGGATAGACAACCTCCGTCTCGACACCGTTTTTGGCCAGCACCTTGATGGTGGCCTCGCCGATGGCGGTGTTGTTGTAATTACCGAAACAGGTGGCGTAGATCACCGCCTTGCGGCCGAAGCCCGGGGCTTCCTTGTTGACGGCCGGGGTCCCGTCCTGGCTTTTTTCGACCAAGGGCGTGGCGCTGAATTTCGGCAGCGCGGCTTTGCTGTGAATGCCCAGCGCCGCCTGCATCACCGGCCGGGTCAGGGCGTTTGAGCAACTGCATGCCCAATTTGTTAGGCCCGACGCCCCGCAACCGAGCTTGCCGTTGCGGTCGGTCTTAGTCAGCTGTTTGGCTTTGAGCGACACCTTGCCCTGTTTCGCTTGCCACGCGCGGGCGCGCAGCATCAGGTGCGGAAAATCGAGATTGAATTCGTGCGGCGGCACATACGGGCACTTGGTCATAAAGCACATGTCGCAAAGGGTGCAGGCGTCGATGATCGGCTTGAAATCGGCACTGTCGACGCTGTCCAATTCGCCGGTATCGGATTCGTCCAACAAATCGAACAAGCGCGGGAAGCTGTCACACAGGTTGAAGCACCGCCGGCAGCCGTGGCAGATGTCGAAAACCCGGCGCAGTTCTTCATCCAGTTTTTCGGGGTCGGTAAAATCGGGGTCCCGCCACGGAATGGGGTGGCGTTCCGGGGCTTTGAGACTGCCTTCGCTCATGATCCAAGTTCCTAAAAAATCAAAAAACAGGGGGGACCGTCACCGGCCCCCCATGGATTTTGTAATGCCTTTTAACATCCGGTTTGTCCGGGGGCGTTTTTATCCGCAAATTCGTCGTCGCAAATGAGTTTATTTGCTCGGGATTTGCTCTTTGTTAGACGCAAATTCGTCGTCGCAAATGAGTTTATTTGCTCGGGATTTGCTCTAGTCCAGGCTGTCGATGGCTTTTTGGAAGCGCCCGGCGTGGGACTTTTCGGCCTTGGCCAGGGTTTCGAACCAATCGGCGATTTCGTCGAAGCCTTCTTCGCGCGCCGACTTCGCCATGCCCGGATACATGTCCGTGTACTCGTGGGTTTCGCCGGCGACGGAAGCCTTCAGATTATCCTCGGTACCGCCGATGGGAAGACCGGTGGCCGGATCGCCGGTTTCCTCGAGATATTCAAGATGGCCGTGGGCGTGGCCGGTTTCACCTTCTGCCGTGGAGCGGAAAACGGCGGCGACGTCGTTGTAGCCTTCGATGTCGGCCTTCTGGGCGAAATACAGATAGCGGCGATTGGCCTGGCTTTCCCCGGCAAAAGCGTCTTTCAGATTCTGTTCGGTCTTGGATCCCTTTAGATCGGTCATGGTCGTCTCCATTCACTTCTTCAACAATTAACAAACAATCAAGCGCTCCGGAGGACGAGAATTCCTCCCGGTAACGGTCCTTAATATGATGCGATGATACGGAAGAGTCAAGTTCTTTTTAGTTATTCTAAAAAATAAAATAACTAATTGTTTTTAAATGTAATTAATCTTCAACGCGGACAACAATATCGACGCGTTTTACCGTCGTGCCGGCGGGCGGCGCCGGCATCGAGGCGAGGACGACCTGATCGCCGGGAATATCATCGAGCCGGTTGGAGCCTTCGAAGAAAAAATGATGATGCTCGGACGTGTTGGTATCGAAGTAGGAACGTTGCGAATCGACGACGATCTCCCGGAGCAGGCCGGCGGTGGTGAACTGATGCAGTGTGTTATAGACGGTCGCCAGCGACACCCGAATGGAGGCGGCGTGCGCCTCGGCGTGGAGAATTTCAGCGGTTACGTGCCGGTCCGGGCCCTCGAGCAACATTTTAGCCAACGCCAACCGCTGCCGGGTAGGACGAAGGCCGGCGCCGCGTAAACGGTCGAGAACCTGTTTATAGGGTCTTGGGGTATCGGTTTTTGACATATCCATCTCACTTATATGGCACCTAATTAGGGCATTTCCAGCAATAATCGTAACAGTTCTAAACTAATCCGCGGAAAAAGACCACATTTTTTTTAAGGAAAAGCCCCCCCGGCGAAACCACAGGCCGCGGGATCGGAACTATTTGGAAGAACCATTCGAGCCTTTACCCGGTTTCGGCATGCCGATGACGTTGTATCCGGAATCGACGTGGTGAATTTCTCCGGTGACACTATTGGATAAATCGGAAAGCAGGTAGAGCGCGGACCCGCCGACATCATCCAAATGGACGCTTCGATTCAAGGGCGCATTATCCTCGCTCCATCGATAAATATGCCTGGCGCCGGCGATGGCGCTGCCGGCCAGGGTCCGCATCGGGCCGGCGGAAATGGCGTTAACGCGAATCTTATCCGGCCCCAGATCAACGGCCATATATTTGATACTGGCTTCCAGCGCCGCCTTGGCGACGCCC
Source organism: Rhodospirillales bacterium (assembly GCA_036011805.1). Classification (GTDB taxonomy): domain Bacteria; phylum Pseudomonadota; class Alphaproteobacteria; order Rhodospirillales; family Casp-alpha2; genus Casp-alpha2. The sequence goes on along the minus strand of DASCOC010000308.1, from coordinate 4,378 downwards.
ATGACGTTATAGTTGGGCACCACCCGCTCCGCCCCGGTGAATGTCAGCGTCAACATGGCGCCGCCGTCCGTCATCAGGGGCGCGGCGCGGCGCGCCAGGGCGGTAAACGAATAGCACGAAATATCCATGGTCCGGGAAAAGTTGGCTCGGCTGGTATCCAGATATTTGCCCTTCAGTTCTTCCTTGTCGGAATAGGCGATGGCATGAACAAGAAAGTCCATCTTGCCCCATTGTTTGTCGATCTCGGCAAAGACCGCGTCCATGGAAGCCTCATCCTCGACGTCACAGGGCAGCACGATCGAAGAGCCGGCGCTTTCGGCCAACGGCTTGACCCTTTTGGCGAGCGTCTCGCCCTGATAGGTGAAAGCCAGCTCAGCGCCGTGCTTGCTTAAGACGTCGGCGATCCCCCAGGCGATAGACCGGTCATTGGCGACGCCCATGACCAAGCCTTTTTTGCCGGCCATCAAAGCGGGGGATTTGGATGTTGCGGTCAACCCTCAGCCCTTTTGAAGACTAGGGAGGCGTTGGTGCCGCCGAAGCCGAAGCTGTTCGACAGCACGCAATTGAGGTTTGCGTCGTCGATGCGCTCGGTGACGATTTCGGCGTCGCCGGCTTCCGGATCGAGATTATCGACGTTGGCCGAAGCACTGACAAAATCATTGTCGAGCATGATCAGCGAATAAATCACCTCATGGGCGCCGGTGGCGCCTTGGGAATGTCCCGTCAACGACTTGGTCGATGAAATTTTTGGATGGTGGGCGCCGAACACCTCTTGAATAGCCTTCAGTTCGGCCATGTCGCCGGCCGGGGTCGAGGTGCCGTGGGCATTAATATAATCGACCTTGGTGTTGCCGAGCCCTTGGGTGGCGATCCGCATGCAGCGCATCGCGCCCTCGCCCGACGGCGCCACCATATCGACACCGTCAGAGGTGGCGCCGTAACCGATGATCTCACCGTAAATCTTAGCGCCCCGGGCTTGGGCGCGCTCCAATTCTTCAAGCACCACAACGCCGGCGCCGGCGGCGATCACGAAACCGTCCCGGTCGGCATCAAACGGCCGCGACGCCCGTTCCGGGGTGCCATTGTATTTCGAAGAAAGCGCGCCCATGGCATCGAACAGCACGGTCAGCGTCCAATGCAATTCCTCGCCACCGCCGGCAAACACAATGTCCTGTTTGCCCCATTGGATTAGCTCAGCCCCGTTGCCGATGCAATGGGCGCTGGTCGAGCACGCCGACGAAATCGAATAGCTGAGGCCACGCATGTGAAACGCCGTCGAAAGATTGGCGGAATTGGTCGAACACATGGATTTCGGCACCGCATAGGGACCGACGCGCTTGGCGCCTTTTTCGCGCGCCGTATCGGCCGCGTTGATCAGCGCCGAGGTTGACGGGCCACCCGACCCCATCACCAGTCCGGTCCTCTCATCGGTAACCTCGGCATCGCTCAAGCCCGCATCGGCGATGGCTTCTTGCATGGCGATGTAATTGTACGCCGACCCATCACCCATGAAGCGCCGCAACTTGCGGTCAATCATGTCATCCATATCGATCTGGGGGGTGCCGGCAACGTGCGAACGGAAACCCCGCTCGGCATAATCCTCGTTAAAGACGATGCCCGAGCGCCCTTCGCGCAGGCTGTCGGTGACCTCGGCAATGTTGTTGCCGATGGGTGACACGATCCCCATCCCGGTGACCACAACACGTCTCATGGAAGCCTCGCTATTCTAGGGCTTTTTCGGTTCACATTGGTTCACCGAAAATGCCCTATCTACTTGTTTTACCGCAAATTCATCGTCGCAAATGTGTCCATTTGCTCGGGATTTGCTCACAATATCAACTCTCGCCGGGGAGCAGGACCACCTTCAGGCCTTCGGCGGCATAGCCTTCTTCCCCATCGACCTTCATGACGCCATCGGCGAAGCAAAGGGTGCTGCCCCGCTCCATCACTCGCTTGATATCAATATAGTACGAAACCAGCTTGACGCCAGGCGTTACCTGTCCCGAAAACTTTACCTTATCCACGCCCAAGGCACGGCCGGCGCCGGGCAATCCCCGCCAGCCCAGGAAAAAGCCGGTCAACTGCCACAGCGCGTCGAGGCCCAAACATCCGGGCATCACCGGGTCGCCCTCGAAATGACACTTGAAAAACCAGAGGTCCGGGTTGATGTCGAACTCGGCGACAATGTGACCTTTGTCGTAAGCCCCGCCCTGATCGGAAATCTCGAGGATGCGGTCGAACATCAACATCGGCGGCAACGGCAACTGGGCATTGCCGGGGCCGAACATTTCACCGCGCCCGCAGGTCAGCAATTCCTCAAAGGAGTAACTGGATTTTTTCTCGGCCAAGGATTTAAAAACCTTTATTTACAATCCGCTATAACGACACATGCTAAGGCATGTATATAACCCACGAAAAGGGAAAACCATAGAAATCTATGACCTGGCAAACGTAAAAAAGGCGGCCCCCTCATAGCGAAGAGAGCCGCCTTCTTAAACCGTGCGCTTTAAGGCGCAGCGTACCGGGAAGGTTATTTCCCGGAGATGTCCTCGCCGGTCGCCTGATCGACGGATTTCAAGGACAGCTTGACCTTGCCCCGGTCATCGATGCCGATCAGCTTGACCTTAACTTCGTCACCGACTTTGACGACATCGGTGGTCTTGCCGACCCGTTCCGGCGCCAGTTCCGAGATATGAACCAGGCCGTCCTTGGCGCCCATGAAATTAACGAAAGCGCCGAAGTCCATCGTCTTCACCACCTTGCCGTTATAAATGGTGCCGACTTCGGGCTCCGCGGTGATCGAGCGGATCCAATCGATGGCGGCGTCCGCCGCTTTTTGATCGACGGCGGCGACTTTCACGGTGCCGTCGTCTTCCAGGTCGATCTTGGCGCCCGTGGTCTCGCAGATTTCACGGATCATCTTGCCACCCGGTCCGATGACTTCGCGAATTTTATCCTTGTTGATCTTCAACGTGGTAATGCGCGGCGCATTGTCGCTGACCGAAGCGCGGGCCGTATCAAGGCCCTTGGACATTTCACCGAGGATATGCATGCGGCCGTCGCGGGCCTGCGCCAAGGCGATTTTCATGATCTCCTCGGTGATCGAGGTGATCTTGATATCCATCTGCAGCGAGGTAATGCCACCATCGGTGCCGGCAACCTTGAAGTCCATGTCGCCGAGGTGGTCCTCATCGCCGAGGATATCGGACAACACGGCATAATCATCGCCTTCCTTGATCAGGCCCATGGCAATACCGGCGACCGGCTTGGTCAAGGGAACGCCGGCATCCATCAGCGCCAGCGAGGTGCCGCAGACGGTTGCCATCGAGGATGATCCGTTGGACTCGGTGATCTCGGAGACCACGCGAATGGTGTAGGGGAAGTCCTCCTTCGACGGCAGCAACGGGTGAATGGCCCGCCACGCCAGCTTGCCGTGACCGACTTCGCGCCGCCCGGTGAAACCGAAACGCCCGGCTTCGCCGACCGAATAGGGCGGGAAATTGTAATGCAGCAGGAAGTGTTCGCGGTAATCTTCGGCCAGACCGTCGATGATCTGCTCATCCTGTCCGGTGCCCAACGTCGTCGTCACCAGCGCCTGGGTCTCACCACGAGTAAACAGCGCCGAGCCGTGGGTGCGGGGCAGGATGCCGGTTTCAACCTCGATTTGACGCACCGTCTTGGTGTCGCGGCCATCGATCCGTTGTCCGGTTTTCAAGATATCCTGGCGGACAATGTCTTTTTCCAGGCCCTTGATAATGTCGCCCAGGGTGTCGGAAACCAGATCGGCGTCGATGCTGTCATCGGCGGCGAGATCTTCCTTAATTTTGGTTTTCGCGGCGCCTAATTTTTCGACGCGGGCGACTTTCGCGGTTTCCTTATAGGCGGCGCGGAGATCGGCTTCGCCAGCGGCCTTGGCCTTTTCGGCCAACGCCGCCTTGCCTTCCGGTTCGCCCGGCACTTCGCGCGGTTCCTTGGCGCAGGCTTCGGCCAACTCGATGATCGCGTTGATCACCGGCTGCATGTTTTGATGGCCGAACATGACGGCGCCCAGCATGACCTCTTCGGACAATTCCGAGGCTTCCGATTCGACCATCAGCACCCCTTCGCGGGTGCCGGCGACGACCAGGTTAAGGTCGGTGGAGGGCATCTCGTCCAGTTGCGGATTCAAAACATAATCGCCGTCAATGTAACCGACCCGGGCGCCACCGATGGGGCCCATGAAGGGCAGGCCGGAAATGGTCAGCGCCGCGGACGTGCCGATCATGGCGACAATATCCGGATCATTTTCCAAATCGTGCGTCACCACCGTACAGATCACCTGGGTTTCGTTGCTGAACCCCTTTGCGAACAACGGCCGGATCGGCCGGTCGATCAGGCG
>DASCOC010000307.1:0-3922 GCA_036011805.1 Rhodospirillales bacterium | reverse complement strand
CTTTTCGCCATCGGTGAGGCCAACGCCGGTATCCGATTTCTCGAAATCCTCAGTGCCCAGCGCCCGGGGAATAATGCGAAAGAAATCGGCGTAAGTCAGCGCCATCTCTTTTTCGACAATAAAGGGGTCCGGATCGTCCGACACCCTATCCCCCCGCGATCTCATTGGTAACGTTGCCTCCGGCAACCGGCGGCCAAATGGCCAGATCGTCACCTTCGGTCAAGACATGACTACCGCGCGCTGACGGCGAGATGAAATAGCCGTTCACAAGAACCAAATGGCAGAATTCTATGGGCAGATTAAGGCTGCCGATGATATCGGAAATGGTGGCGCCGTCGGCAGCCTCCATATCGGCCTCGTTACCGGTCGGGCCGACAGCGGTGCCGTTCGGAATGTATTTTCCCAGAGAGGCGAATAGCTTGATGCGGATTATCATGCCCTGACTTAAAACCTCGTCCCACCGGCCTTGGCCAGATAGGCCTCCATAATCAGGTTGGGATCTTCCATCAGTTTGTCTTTCCATTCGCCCAGATGAACGGGCGTCTGGATCAAGCCGCGCAGCACCCCGACATGCTCGGTGCGGCCCAGTGTCAAGGCGCCGATGACGCGGTCGCCGTCGAACGCCAGACGGATGTAGCGGAATTCCTTGTCGACGACATTATCGGCGAAATCGCCGCCGTCCACCCCCTGCCAGCGGCCGAAGGAGGTCGAGATCAACCCGGCCGTATCCAACACGTTCATGGATAGGCTGCCCTTGAAGGAAGCGTTGCCGCCGGCCATGTTGAGCCCGGCGATGCGGCCGTGAACGACGGCGGTCGGTTGAATGCCGTGCACCGCCCAACCGCCGGACCAATCCGGGCCCTGGGCGCAGTCGCCGGCGGCATAGATGCCGTCCACCGAAGACTTCAAGTATTCATCGACGACAATCCCGTCGTCGTTCTTGATGCCGGAACCGCCCAGAAACCCGATATTGGGCCGGGTGCCGGTAGCGACCACCACCAACGCCGCCTCGACCGGATCGCCGCTATTCAGGTGAACGGTCAGGTTGCCGCCGCCGGCATCCTCGATCTTGTTGACCTCGGTGCCGGTCTTGATGACGACGCCCTTGGCCTCGCACCAGCGTTTGAGCATGTCGGCGGCGGTGTCATCCATCATGTGCGGGACCATGCGCTTTTCCCGCTCGATCACGGTCAGGGCGACGCCTCGGCGAAGCAGGCTTTCCAGGATGATGCAGGCAATAAAACCGGCCCCGATCAGGACCACGGAAGAGCCTTCTTCCGTCCGCGAAACGATATTGCGGGCGTCTTCCAGGGTCCAGCAATGATGGACGCCGGGCAGGTCGAGTCCGTCCACCGGCGGGCGAACCGGCGACGACCCGGTGGCGATCAGCAGCCCGTCATAGGGTTCCACCCCGCCGTCGGCCAGGGTGACTTCGCGGCTGTCCACCGACACCCCGTCGACCCGGTCCTGCACTGTCTGGATGTTCAGGCTCTCATAGTGGTCCTTGGTCTTGCGCAGATGGGTGCCGGCCACATCGATATTGCCGATCAGGAAATAGGGGATCGCCATCCGCCCATAGGGCGGCTCGGGCTCGTCACCGATCAGGAGAATATCCGCCTCGGGGGAGGCCGCCCGCAGCGTTTCCGCAGCGACCACCCCCGCCGGGCCATTGCCGGCGATGACGTACTTCATGGCGCCAATTCCCTGGCCTGAGGGCCGACCCCCTGCTTACAACGCCAGGCGGCTCTTGGTGTCGTCGGAAGGCACGCCGTCGGCGCTCCAGCCGCGGAGTTCGTAGTATTCCGGCAGCATCTTATCGAGGCCGCTGGTCAACCCTTCCGCCGGGCCGGTCTTGGCCGCGTCCTTCAACAGGCGTTCCGGCAACGTGTCGTCCTTGCCGGTGAAGCCCGCATCCAGGTTGTACTGGCGTTCCAGGTTCCAGACCCGTTCGCCGACTTCCGCCAGCCTTTCCGCCGTCCACTCGCCTTCGCAGGCGGCGTCGATTTCCGGCGCGATGTCGTCAAGCGTCAGCGCAAAGGTAGTGAAGATGCAGGTCCCCGACGAATCCACAGCCGCGGTGGCGTCCTGGAACGCCATCACCAAACCGGCCTTGCCGTCGGTGACCAGGGGATCGGTCTTTTCGGGAATACCGAGGACTTCCGACGCCACGGTGTAGCTGCGCAAATGGCACGCACCGCGGTTGGAGGTGGCGTAGGTCAGGCCCATGCCCTGAATGCCGCGCGGATCGTAGGCCGGGAATTCCTGGCCCTTGACCGTCATCGACATTTCCGGTTTGCCGTACTTTTCACACAAACGCTTGGAACCCATGCCGATATCCTTGCCGAAGCCCTCGCCCTGGGCCGTCGCCTCGATAATCTGGACCAGGGCTTCGGTGTTGCCGAATTCGAGCTTGATGCCGTCGGTGACGTTATCGCCGATCGTACCCGACTGGTACAAATCCATGGCGGCGGCGACGGTGGACCCGAACGAGATCGGATCGAACCCCTGTTCGTTGCAAATGAAATTGCAATAGGTCAACGCCTCTAGGTCATCGACGCCGGTGGCGGCGCCCAGGCTCCAAGCGTTTTCGTACTCCAGCCCGCCCGAAGGCTCCTGGTACTTGGGCTTGCCCTGAACGGTGAAGTGGGTGGGATCGATCTGCGATACCCGGCCGCACGAAATCGGACACGAGAAACAGGCGCTGTTGGAAACCAGGTTGGCCTTGCCGTCGGATTCCCGAACTTCATGCATAGCTTCGCCACCGATTTTTGAAGCGCCGTCGAATTGGACGTCATTGGCGTTGCGGGTCGGCAGCGCGCCGGTTTCATTGATGACGTTCATCAACACCTGGGTGCCGTAGGTGGGCAGCCCCTCGCCGGTGACCGCGTTATCGGCCAGGATTTTCTTGGCCGCATTGGTGGCTTCCATGAACTTCATGCCGTCTTCGACCTCGACGCCCAAGGTGCCGCGGATGCAGACAGCCTTCAGGTTCTTGGAACCCATCACCGCGCCGACGCCGGAACGCCCGGCAGCCCGGTCCTTATCGTTGACGATGCAGGCTATCATCATCTGATTCTCGCCGGTCTTGCCGATGGAGGCGATACGGACGTCGTTGTCGCCCTGGGCTTCGCGGATCATGTCCTCGGTTTCCCACACCGACTTGCCCCACAGATCGGCAGCATCGACCAGTTCGGCTTTGTCGTTTTGGATGTTCAGATAAACCGGTTTATCTGATTTGCCCTCGAAAATGATCATGTCCCAGCCGGCATTCTTCATTTCGGCGCCGAAGAAACCGCCGGAATTGGAACACGCGATGGCGCCGGTCAGCGGCCCCTTGGTGATCACCGAATAACGCCCGCCGGTGGGCGCGATGGTGCCGGTCAACGGCCCCGTCGCCATGATCAATTTGTTGTCCGGCGACAACGGGTCGACCTTGGGGTCGGTTTCCTCGACCAGGTACTTGGTCGCCAAGCCCCGTTGGCCCAGGTACTGGTTCGCCCAATCCATGTTCAAGGGCTCGCTCTCGCAGGTGCTATCCGTTAAATTGACGCGCAGTATTTTTTTGGTCCAAGACATTTCGATTTCTCCCTAGTTACTCTTCAAGTTTGTGTTGTTTGTAAACTGGCGTCCGTTTTGGCCGCCCATTCCTTCATTTTTCCTTGTCCAGCCGCATCCGCCTCGACGAAGCTTAGCGCCGTTGTCGGACACATCTTAACACAGGCCGGGTCGCCGCCACATAGGTCACATTTCAGGACCTTTCCGGTGTCGGGGTTGTAATTGATGGTGCCGAACGGGCACGCGATGGTGCAGACCTTGCAGCCGACGCAAACGTCGTCACTGACGATCTTCGCTCCCGTTGAAGCCTCCACCGTGATCGCGTCAACGGGACACACCTGCATACACCAAGCCTCGGCGCATTGGG
>DASCOC010000306.1:0-4022 GCA_036011805.1 Rhodospirillales bacterium | reverse complement strand
CGTTCGATCACTTCCTGGATCAATTCCTCGGGCGCGGAAGCACCGGCGGAAACACCGACGATATTGACGCCGTCCAGCCACGAAGGGTCGAGATTGCCGGCGTCGTCGATCAGGTAGCTGGGGATGCCCAGTTCCGATCCGATTTCCCTGAGCCGGTTGGAATTGGAACTGTTGGGCGCGCCGACAACCAACAACAGATCGACGTGTTCGGAAAGGTCGCGCACCGCCTGCTGGCGGTTCTGGGTGGCGTAACAGATGTCCTTGACGTCGGGGCCGACGATATTGGGGAAACGGGCTTTTAGGGCCTCGATCACGTCGCGGGTCTCATCGACGCTGAGCGTCGTCTGGGTGACATAGGCGAGCATATCAGGGTTTATGACCTCGAGCCCGGCGACATCACCGGGCTTGGTCACCAGCAGGACGCCACCGGGAATGCGGCCTTGGGTGCCTTCGACCTCGGGATGCCCTTCATGGCCGATCAGGATGACCTGGCGGTCCTTTTTGGCGTGGTTCTGGCCTTCCTTGTGGACCTTGGAAACCAAGGGGCAGGTGGCGTCGATAACCGGCAGGCCACGATTTTTGGCTTCGATCTCGATTTTTTCGGCGACTCCATGGGCGCTGAAAATGGTCACCGCGCCGTCCGGAATATCGTCGACTTCCTCGACGAAGACGGCACCCTTGTTACGCAAGGTTTCGACCACCCGTTTGTTGTGAACAATTTCGTGGCGCACGTAGACCGGCGGCCCATGTAGCTCCAGCGCGCGTTCGACGATTTCAATGGCGCGTTCCACGCCGGCGCAGAACCCCCGCGGGCTGGCCAGCCAAACGTCTAATTTTTTCTTCTTTTTCGATGCCATGAGTTAGATTCTATCCACTAGAATTTGACCCTGGTGTTGAAAATAAGTTCTCTAGGGCCAAAGGTGAAGGGGTGTTTAGCTTTTTTTGTGGGTTAATTCCATATCAAAAGCTTGTATATGCCTTACTGGGGTGGATTTCGATGATTTTTATTACCGGCGCCACCGGATTCGTCGGCTCGGCGGTGTTGCGCAAATTGATCGCTCGCGGCCTTGACGTCCGCGCCCTGGTGCGGCCATCCAGCGACCGGCGAAACCTGGACGGGCTGGATGTTGAGGTCGTCGAAGGCGATTTGCAGGACCCGGACAGCCTTAAACCCGCCTTACGGGGCTGCACCGGGCTGTTTCATGTCGCCGCCGATTACCGCCTGTGGGCGCCGAAGCCGGAAGGGATGTTCAAGGCCAACGTGGATGGCACCCGAACCCTGATGCTGGCGGCCTTTGAGGCCGGGGTGGAGCGCATTGTCTATACGTCGTCCGTGGCGGTCCTGGGCGCCGTTCCGGGCGAAGGGGCCGCGGACGAAGACACCCCGGTCCAATTCACCGACATGATCGGGCCTTATAAGCAATCCAAGTTCCTGGCCGAGGCCGAAGTCCGGGAACTGGTGGAAAGCCAAGGCCTGCCGGTGGTGATCGTCAACCCGTCAACGCCGATCGGGCCGCGCGACATCAAGCCGACGCCGACCGGCCGGATGATCGTCGAGGCGGCTTTGGGGCGGATGCCGGCCTATGTCGATACCGGGCTCAACGTCGTCCATGTGGACGACGTCGCGGAAGGCCACATGCTGGCCTTCGATAAGGGAGACGTGGGAAAACGCTATATTCTCGGCGGCGAGAACCTGTCACTGAAAGAGATCCTTGGCACCATCGCCGAGATCACCGGCGGCAGGCCGCCGCGCCTTAAAATTCCCCATAACTTGATCATGCCGTTCGCGTTGGTCGCCGAAACCTGGGCTCGGCTGAGCGGCGGCGCCGAGCCTTTCGCCACCACCGACGGGCTCAAGATGGCCAAAAAAAAGATGTTCTTTACCCATCAAAAAGCCGCGAAGGAATTGGGATATGCGCCCCGGCCGGCGGCCCACGCTCTTGCCGATGCGGTCCAGTGGTTCCGCGATCATGGCTATGTTCCGTAACGGAACTTGCCCCGAGGGGCGCGCCGCTTTATGAATTCGGCGACGGTATTGTTGGGGGAAGCGAAAATCTCATGAAAGTGGTCATGCTCGCCGCCGGCGTCGGACGGCGCCTTCACGGCGACGAAAACAATCACCCGCCCAAGGCCTTGCTCCGGTACAGCGGCAAGACGCTGATGGCCCGCCATATGCAGTGCCTTTTCGACAACGGCATCAATGAGCTTGTGTTGGTCATCGGTCACCGCAAGGAAGATCTTTTGGCCGAGGTCGATGCCGTTAGGGAGAGCTTGGGCGCCCCGAAAGACTTTGTCCGCACCATATTCAATCCGCGCTACCAGGAAAGTGCCCTGCTGTCGCTTAGCACCGCCGATGAAGTGCTTCGAAGCGGCGATGATGTCATGTTCATGGACGCAGACGTTCTTTATCACCCGGACGTCCTTAGCCGGCTTATTCATTCCAGTCATCCGAACTGCTTCACCTTGGACTACGAATTCGAAGACGGAGACGAGCCGGTGAAATTGTGCCTGCGTGACGGCGAACTCATCGATTTCGGTAAGCAGGTCACCGACGACTTTCACACCATCGGCGAATGGCCGGGTTTCATGCGGATGTCGCCCGGGATCGCCGTTAAGGTGGCCGACGCGGTCCAGGCCCATATCGACCGGGGCAATCTGACCGCCCCCTATGAGGACGCGATGCGCGATGTGCTTCAGTCGGAACCGGCGGGAACTTTCGGCTATGAGGACGTCACCGGAATCCCCTGGACCGAGATCGATTTTCCTGCCGATCATGTCTATGCAGAAGACGTTATTCTGCCCCGGATTTTGGAAATCCTCGGCGAAAAAGCCGCTAGCTGACCTGCAACATCACCACCCCGGCGGCGACGGCGGTGGCGGCGAGGATGCGCCGGGTGCCGAAGGGCTCCCCCATAAGCCGGGTGCCGATCAGCACCGCCAAGATGACGCTGGTTTCGCGTAACGCCGAAACATAGGTCATTGGCGTTATGTTCATCGCCCAAATGACTAAAGCGTAGGCGAAAAACGATAATACCCCACCGATAGCGCCTTTTTTCCAATGGGCCTTTAGGGTTGGCGCTAGGGTGCGCCTGCGTATGAATATAACGATTATTCCGAACAGGATTCCATCAAGCAGGAAAAGGTAGGCGATATAGGCAAAAACGTCATCGGCCGTCCGTCCGCCGATTCCGTCAACGATGGTATAGCCGGCGATGGTGGCCGCCGTGCAAAGGGCGAAAAAAACGCCGCGCCAATCGTTTTGATGCCATTCGGTCCCCATCGTCAGGCTTAAGATTGCAGTGCATATCAGGACAACGGCGGCAATACCGCCGGGGCTTAGCGTTTCACCGGCGAAGATAAATGCGCCCGCGGCAACTAAGATCGGGGCGGCGCCCCGGGAGATGGGATAAACGTGCGACAAATCGCCGAAGTGGTATTGAAGCGCTACGCAGGAAAAATAAACCTGATGGATGACAACCGAAGCAAGGATGTAGGGCCAGGCTTCGGCATTGGGGAATTCCAGAAAGGGGAGAGCAGGGGCCGCAATGATGGTGCCGACGCCGGTTCCAATGGCCAGCCTGATCCACGGGTCGCCGCCGCTTTTAACGATCGCGTTCCAAGAGGCATGAAGGACGGCGGCCGTCAAAACCAGGGTCAGGACGATAGGGTCCATTAGACCCTGAACACGTATTCTTTGCCGGGATCGCGGTCGATGTCGGGTGGGTAGTTCTTATGTTTATCGGCGTAGTATTGAGCCATGTGCTCACCCTCCGACAGCCGATTATAGGTGGCGTAGAAAATACGGCGGGTCTGATCGGTCATATTGGGTTCAGAGGCATGCGGCGCGTAGCAATCGAAAAAGACAACGTCGCCGGGTTTGGTCGGGCAAAGCACGAATTCCATATCGGCCATATCGTCATCGGTTAACGGCTCCCACGATTTGAACAAGCCCCGTTTGTGATGACCGTTGACCAATTGCAGGCAGCCGTTTTCCACCGTCGCCTCGTCGATGCTGACCAGGG
>DASCOC010000305.1:0-2732 GCA_036011805.1 Rhodospirillales bacterium | reverse complement strand
AGCTCCAATCGAGGGTTTGGTAGGCTTCGTTTTCTATCGAAATGATGATGACGGTGTCTTCGATCCGGTTGTCCTTCCGGTTACGGGCGACGTTGCCAAAAAAGTTGCTATCGGCCACCGCTTTCTTCCTTTCTCGGGAGGGCTTGAGTGGAACGCAATCCAAGCACCATATACCTTTCGTATTAACCGAGTATGAACGCCAATTTGACAAGGTATGAATTGTCATTGAGGTGGTCCTGGAAAATCGGACAGGAAGTTAAGGTGTATTCCACCGGATAACGGAGGAGTACGAGATGACGAAACGGCGTCGATTTACGGCGGAATTCAAGGCTCGGGTGGCGCTGGAAGCGCTCCGGGGCGACAAAACGATCCCGGGTGAGGAGGATCGGAAAACGATCCAGTGAATCGTTTTCCCGACAAACGCAGCCAAGCACAAGGTGCATCCAAACCAAGTTGGCACCTGGAGCGGAAACCCTAGGAAACGTATACTTCTGCCCTCCGAAGGCAGAGGTCGTGAGTTCGAATCACACCGGGTGCGCCAACTTTTTCAATGACCTATATGTGGATCGCCTTCCCCTCCTTGAGACAATGGGTCGGTAGCCGGGTCAGTATAACCGTAATTCTGGCTGGCTTTTTAGCCATTACACAGGCGCATGCCGACGCCGGCATTACCGGGAATGCCTGCGTCGTCGACGGGGATTCGCTGGCGGTCGGCGGCGTGCTCAAGGAAAAATGGTGCCGGGGCGGCGTCGAGGTGCGGATCTCCGGCATCGACGCGCCGGAATGGAACCAGACCTGCACCGACGCCGGCGGCAAGGAATGGACCCGCGGGCAGGCCGCAAAGCGGGCCGTGGCGCGGCTGGTCGAGGGGAAGATCGTGGTCTGCCAGGAACGGGCGCGGGATTCCTACAAGCGCTCCGTCGCTGTCTGCCTGGCCGCCGCCGAATCGACCAGCCACAACGCGGTACGTTCCGGCCTGCCCGCGGCCACGCCCATGACGATATATATCCCTCAAATGATGGTGTGGACGGCCCCATTCCCCGGCATCGAAGTGTGCCATATGGTGGTCGTTCAACGAACACACCATTAGAAAGGAGCCGCCCGATATGAATATTACTACAGTGGGCCTGGATTTGGCCAAGAACGTTTTTCAGGTGCATGGCATCAATGCCGCTGGCGAGGTCGTCGTCCGTCGCCGCCTTCGCCGATCACAGGTTTGCGCATTTTTCGCTGATCTGGAACCTTGCCTGATCGGCATGGAGGCTTGCGGCACGGCACACTTCTGGGCGCGGGAATTGGCGGCACTGAGTCATGATGTTCGGATTATGCCGCCATCCTATGTAAAGGCCTACATCCGGCGCGGCAAAAATGATGCTGTTGATGCCGAGGCGATCTGCGAGGCGGTGATGCGACCAAACATGCGTTTTGTGCCGATCAAGACAGAAGAGCAGCAGGCAGCCCTCATGTTGCACAAGGCCCGTGAACTTCTGATACGCCAGCAGACGATGCTGGTCAATGCGCTTCGGGCGCACATGGCGGAGCTTGGCATGATCACGCCGCAAGGTCGAGGCAGGGTCGAGGACATCATTGCCGTGATTGAGGATGACCAAGACGAGAGCATTCCTGGGTTGGCAAAATCTGCATTGAAGCCGCTGGTGACGCAACTGCGCGCGGCGGAAGAAACGACAGCTTCCCTCGATGCCGAGATCATGTCCTGGCACAAGAGCAATGAGGCCAGTAAACGTTTAGCGACAATTCCAGGTGTTGGTGTATTGACGGCATCGGCGATAGCAGCCACGGTGCCTGATCCATCTTTCTTTTGCTCGGGTCGTGAGTTTTCGGCATGGCTGGGGCTGACGCCTCGGCAGAATTCCAGTGGGGGCAAGGATCGGCTGGGCCGAATATCAAAACAAGGAAATCGGTATATACGGCGACTTTTGGTCATCGGCGCAACCAGTGTGCTGCGCCATGCCCGCGCCAAGAGCGCTCCGGGAGCGGACTGGGTGAATGGATTGCTTGAACGCCGTCCTCCCCGTCTGGTCACGGTGGCCATGGCCAACAAGACGGCGCGGATCGCCTGGGCGTTGCTGACCAAGGGAGAAACATACCGAGCCCCGATTGCCGTAGTGTGAAAGAACAAGAACCACGGAATACAAAAAGTCAGAGGAAGCCGTACAGTGTTTTGTAAGGGTAAAAAACAACTTGATGCCAACCGGTCGAACCGGGGGTATGGACACTCCGTTCCGAGTCAAGCGCTACGAGCGCGTTCAAATGATTGGAACCATATCCGCGAATTTCATCAGGGCCAGCGGTTATAATACCGCATCAACAGGCCGGACACATGAGCGCACCCGACCGAGATGGCAATCAAGTAAATTTTCCTTGCAATACAGGGGCCGTCCACACATGAGCGTTTTCCGTCAAGGTCTTTAAGTGAACCTTGATCGTGTTGCGGTTCGCACCCGTGACTTTCTCCGCATTGGCTACCGTGACGCGGCCATGTTCTCGGGCAATTTCCAAAATTTGAACGGAAAGTTCCGGCAACGCGCCTAACATGATCCGTTCCCGCCTGATTTTTTTATCCAGCCGTCGTTTCTGTTGTTGCAGTGCCTTGAGGGAGAATATCAACCAGGGTTGCCAGTCGGGCGCATCCTTATAAATCGTTCCTTGCGTTTGACGCAGCGCCAGATAGTAACCCTCCTTGCTCTGCTCGATCACGCTTTCAAGGGAAG
>DASCOC010000304.1:0-6107 GCA_036011805.1 Rhodospirillales bacterium | reverse complement strand
ATTAACGGGACAGTAGTGCGTTTCGCTCACTGCCGCGGTTCGCAAATGGATCGAATTTACCGACAAGCGGGCTGCCATGGTCGTGGCCAGGGACGGCTTCGCGCTTTGGAGCAGGGCAAGTAAAGAGGCGTACAAATCGGGGATTTTCATTCCCTCAGGCATGCCGATTCCGGATGGTTCCGCCGCCGCCCGTGGACCGGAAGACCGGAACGGAGAAAGAAACCATCCCATATCCCTTCCCCAAGGCGTCTGGCGTTTCCCGCGTACCGATGAACCGGTCCGGGAACTGGCGATCTTCTCAAACCGCCTTGCCCAGTCGATCTCGGTGTTGCTGTTCGATGATGCTCCCGCGATCGCCTCGGCAGAGGAGCCCAGCGAATGGGATACATATGACCAGTTCCAATGGCGGGGCTGATAAACCGCTCCGGCGAAATGATAAGGAAACAACATGCCCCATGCGATAATCCGTGGCAAGAACGGCCGACGTCACGAGGTCGATTTCGGCGACGCCCCGATTCGGGTCGAAGTGCACGCCAGTGAACAGGTCGTCGAGATTTCCATTGAGGCCCCGGAGGATCCCACTCCATCGGACAAACAGCGCTTCGCCTTGCTCAACCTCCCGCGCCACCTCTTCAGCGAGGCCATGGGCGAGGCGGCGCGACGTTCTGGCAAAGAAAAGGTGGTTAAATGAAGCGGGCCAACCCGACCACGCCCCCTCTAGTCGGTCGATTCCCTTGGCAATTCCACCGTCCCCATTTACGGTGGCGGCCATCTGGGAATTGCGGAGAAACGCAATGGGATGGAGACCAGTACACCGCCTCCGCAAGACTGCGACAGAGGACGACGGCATCCCCGATCCCGCGTTCGCCGACCTAATTGACCTCGGTGCCCATACCCTGGCTGCGATCCTGTTGGAACGCGCTGCCACTGACGGTGATCTTCTCGACCGGTTGCGGCTGACGGTGGCGGCGCGCACGGGCCCCGACTGCTTCGCCTCGGCAGTGGCCGGCCGCATTCAGGCCTTGGCCAATGACGACACCTTCTATAGGTGGGACGAGGCGGCGACAATGGCCACCCGAATCGATGACCTGCGCCATGCCATCGCTGACGAATTACTTGAACAGGCGCCCCAACGCGCCGCCGACCTACTGGGTGCGCTGGTGAAAACCAGCGACACCAACATGGAGCAAGTCGACGATAGTTCTGGTGTAGTTGGCGCGGCTTATGATGAAGCAATTGATGCCTGGAGTGCCGCCTGGGCAGCGGTTCCCGCCCGTGACCCCGACATGCTGGCCGCTCTTGTGTTGGAGCAGGTCCACACTGACGATTATGGGGTCAAGAGGAATGTGATTACAGCCCTCAGCGACGCGCTGGAGCCAGCGGGCCTGGAGGCACTACGCCGGCTGATCGAGAGCGAACTGGCCAACGCAAATCCCAATGCCGGGCCCTACCAGCAGCAAACCCTGCGCTTAGCTCTGCGGCAGGTTGCCGACGGCCTGGGCGATGTGGATGGGTTCATTGCCGCCGTCGAGGCCGACGGACAAGCGGTACATCAGGCGGTGGAGATAGCCGTGCGCCTGGTTGGTGCCAACCGACCGCAGGCGGCGTTGGATTGGCTCGACCGGTCGAACCCCGCCGAGTGGGACATGGGGCGGACGGCCGATATCCGCGTCGCCGCTCTGCTCGCCTTGGACCAGACGGAGGAGGCACAGACAGTCCGCTGGCGACAGGCAACCGAGGGACTCAACATCGATCACTACCACGCATTTATCGCCGCAGAACCGGCATCCCTCCACAGTGCTGCCCGCAATTCGGCTAGCTCAGCGGCGCTTGCGCACTCAGATGCCGAAGGCGCCCTGGAATTCCTGTTCCACCTGCCCGACCTTGACGCCGCCGAGCGTCTGGTGATCGATCGTTACCGGGATTTCGACGGTGCAGCCTACTACACGCTCCAGCCACTGGCCGCCCGACTGGAGAATGATCGCCCACTGGCATCGGCACTGCTTTACCGCATCTTGGCCGAGGCGATCCTCGATGCACGGCGATCGCCAGCCTACCATCACGCCGCCGATTACCTGTGCATTGCCGCTCGGTTGGCAACGAGGCTCGCCGACTGGCATGGACACGAACACCACGACGCCTTCATGGACCGCCTACGCGAGGTTCATCGCCGCAAAACCGCATTCTGGCCGGCTTTGGCAGCCGCCGAGCAAAATGTCAGCCGGCCGGCTTGCTGACACGCGCCGCCTACGACGCCTGCGCCAAGGCCTCTAGACAACGACGCACCGCCATGCACATGAGGGGTGCGTTGCCGAGCCTCTCGGCCTTATCGAGAATGCGGCGGACGTTTTCCTCGGCCCAATCTTGCTTCTCCAGACGCACCGCCGCCGCAAACGCCAGTTCGAAAGCTACGACCGCGTCACCTGGTACCGGCTCGTAGCCTTTCCCGTCCAGGAGATCCCTGATCGCCTGCAAGGCGACAGGGGAAGAAAATCCGGGCTCTTTGTCGACGAAATCGCGGGCCGCGCG
Organism: Rhodospirillales bacterium; assembly: GCA_036011805.1. GTDB lineage: Bacteria > Pseudomonadota > Alphaproteobacteria > Rhodospirillales > Casp-alpha2 > Casp-alpha2. The sequence goes on along the minus strand of DASCOC010000304.1, from coordinate 3,578 downwards.
AACGAGAGTGGTCGGCTCCGTGGTCCCTTCGGCAGCGCATTCCAGGGCTATGTCCAGGAACCCCGCGCTCTTGGCGGCGGCGAACCACTTCCCTTTGTCTCCCCGCGCCGCGATGAGATCGAGCAATACCTGGCGCGGATCTCGTTTCGGATATCTCTTGGCGGTGGCCCGGAACACCGAAAGGTATGTGTTGGCGGCCGCAGCGAACAGGCCATACTTCCGATAGGCTTCCTCCTCCCGGCCGGCATCAAGGAGAACCCGCTCGCAGAACCCGATGATCTGCCATTCATCGTAACCAACCCCTCGTCGGGCTACGGAGAACGAGATTGCCGCATCCGTCAGGCCCTGGCGCGCCAAAGCCTCGGCACCATACTGGTCATCCAACCAGTTGGGCCGGGCCCGAACGGAAAGCAGTTCATGCAGGTCCTGATAGCGGCCCAACTGAAGGAGACAGGACAAGCAAGCGTGATCCCCCTTCACCACGGAGAAATGGTTGTGGTCGGACCAAACCCTGCGTACGACCGGCATCAGGTCTTCCACCCAGGCGTCGGCCAATTCCGGAAAAACACAAATATCGCCCCATCTGTCTTCGACCGGGGCCAAGTAATCAACGCCGTCGCTCTGAATGGCCGTGAACAGCCTTTCGAGCCAGGCCTGGCGCGTCTTCCGGTCGGCCGGGGCGTCAATCAGCATGGGGATCAGCTTGTCCAGGGTCGTGAACACTGCTCGTCCAAGGGCGCCCGTCGAGCTGTCGATATCCTGAAGCGCCGGCCAAAGGCGCTCCATCAAGGCCACAGCTCCGTCGGCCGCCAACACCGGCTCGCGCTTCGCCACCTTGGTGATTTCGGAGACAGCTTCTTTCAGGCGTTTGATCGCGAGGCTGGATCCCCGCCAACCGTAGGCGCTGGTTCTGAACCGCGCCTTAAATGTCCACTTGTGCCGCCCCTCAACCATGGACCCGGATGGTACCGAACCCCGGCACTAGGTCAAGAACCCGCCCGCGTCGGTCATGGTTTTTGCCGTCCTCGCCTCGGTTCCCGAGCCTGTCGGAGTTGGGCTCTGGCGCCGACCCCCGCGCCTTCGGGAAGATATTGCTTAAGGTCTCGGCCATCAACACCACCCGCATGGTCACCCGGATGTCGATGACTGCCTTCTCGCGGCCCTACTATGATTCTCGTCGTTCTTCGAGCATGCTCGCGCCATGAACTTCAAGAAAAATTCGGCCCACCACGATCATGACCGCGAGCCCCTGTCCGGGTTAGTCGAGCGTGTCACCTTCCATAGCTCAGAGACCGGCTTCTGCGTACTTCGGGTGAAGGTGCGTGGTCATCGTGAATTGGTCACGGTGCTTGGATCCGCCGCATCTGTCCAACCCGGTGAATTCATCCAATGCAGTGGGCGGTGGGACAACCACCGTGATCACGGTATGCAGTTCAAAACGACCTTCCTTAAAGTGATGCCCCCCAGTTCCATCGACGGTATTGAGAAATATCTTGGTAGCGGCATGATCAAAGGCATTGGGCCGCACTTCGCCAGGAAGCTGGTGAAGGCGTTCGGCGAGGATGTGTTTGACGTTATAGAGAAAGAGCCAGACCGCTTGTTAACGCTCAATGGTATTGGTCCCAAGCGGGTCGACCGGATCACCTCCGGGTGGGCTGATCAGAAGGCGATCCGAGAGATAATGGTGTTCCTCCAGTCGCACGGCGTCGGCACGTCAAGGGCGGTTCGCATCTTCAAGACCTACGGTGCCGACGCCATCCCATTGGTCAGCGAAAATCCGTATCGGCTCGCCAGAGATATAAAAGGCATTGGGTTCACGACCGCAGACCAGATCGCCGAGAAACTCGGCATTGAAAAGACCGCCATGATCAGAGCTCGTGCGGGCATCTCCTACGCCCTCACCGAAGCCGTCTCCGACGGACACTGTGGACTTCCCGAAGGCGAGCTTCTCCCCACCGCCGAGAAACTTCTGGAAATCCCGACCGACATCCTTCGCGATGCTCTTCATCAGGAACTTCAAGCTGAAACCGTTGTTGCCGACACCATGGGTGAGCAACAGTGCATTTTTCTTGGCCACCTGTGGAGTGCTGAAAAACTCATTGCCGAGCGACTGAAGACGTTGGCGGTGGGCAAACCGTATTGGCCCGAGATTGACGCCGACAAAGCTACTCCCTGGATCGAGCAGAAGCTCGGAATCACCCTGGCGGATGGTCAATGTGAGGCGGTCAAAAAGGCCGTCTCGTCGAAGGTTATGGTGATCACTGGCGGACCCGGCGTCGGGAAGACCACGTTGGTCAACTCCATCCTCCGCATCCTCATGGCCAAGGGCGTTAAGGTCGCTTTGGCGGCTCCGACAGGCAGGGCAGCGAAACGGCTTTCAGAAAGCACCGACATGGAGGCCAAGACCATTCATCGCCTTCTCGAAGTCGATCCCAAACAAGGCGGTTTTAAACGGGGTGTCGAGGAGCCACTTGAATGCGACCTCTTGGTGATCGACGAGACTTCGATGGTGGACGTGCCGTTGATGGCGGCGGTGGTCAAGGCGTTGCCGGACCGGGCGGGCTTGATCCTGGTAGGGGACGTTGATCAACTCCCATCGGTCGGGCCGGGACAGGTGCTCGCAGATGTCATCGAATCCCGTGCCGTTCCTGTCGCGAGGTTGACCGAGATTTTCCGCCAAGCCGCCCAGAGCCAGATCGTCATCAACGCCCACAAGGTGAACTCGGGCTACATTCCCAACCTCAATGTCGTGAAAGACGACAAAACCGATTTTTACTTTGTCGAAGCCCACGACCCCGAAGATGCCGTTATCAAAATCATCGAGATCGTGAAAAACCGTCTTCCGAAGCGCTTCGGCTTCGACCCCATACAGGACGTCCAGGTGCTCTGTCCGATGAACCGGGGCGGTATCGGTGCTCGATCGCTAAATGTCGAACTTCAAAAAGCGTTGAACTCCCCCACTGACGATATCTTTGTCGAGCGGTTCGGCTATACTTACCGTATCGGCGACAAAGTTATGCAGACCGACAACGACTACGACAAGGAGGTCTTCAACGGCGATGTCGGCTACGTCCGCCACATCGAACCTGAAACCCAAGAAATGATCATTGAGTTCGACGGGAAGCCGGTCGAATACCAATTCGGAGAACTCGACGAGGTTGCACTTGCTTACGCCGTCAGCATCCACAAATCCCAGGGTTCGGAATACCCCGCCGTCGTGATCCCGATCATGATGCAGCACTACATGATGTTGCGACGAAACCTGCTTTACACTGGAATCACCAGAGGCAGGAAGATGGTTGTTTTGGTTGGCCAGAAGAAAGCCATAGGGATGGCCGTGAAGGGACGGGTTGAAGGGAGGCGTTGGTCAAAGTTACAGGAGTGGCTTCTATAACTTCCGCCATCCGAACGCGGCATTTAGCAGAATTGCGCACCCGCTGGCACTGTCAGACAAACACGAACCGGTCTGCACAACCCCGAAATCGGTAAATCTCAGACCGCAAGTTGACGCCACTCTGCCAGAGCAGTAGAGCGGTTCTGTTTGAAAATGTCGCGGCGGTTGAGGTGGCGGTCGTGGT
>DASCOC010000303.1:0-2155 GCA_036011805.1 Rhodospirillales bacterium | reverse complement strand
ATAACATCGCCAAGCCGATGGCGTTGCGCCAGATTCAAAGCGGCAAGCTTCACGTGGTCGCGCCAGCTAAGTGGGCAGCCAAAAACTTATATGGCCCCGGAAATAGTTAGGTTTTAACCGACGCCTAATATGGTTCGGTAAAATAAATCACTGGCCGCCCCCGCTTATCCGGCGGGGGCGGCGGTTTCTTTAGCACGTTTTACAACCACACGGAGGCCCCGTCAGATGCTGGATAATATTTCACTGCTTATCCAGGCGCCGTTGCTCAATGTCCAGCTTTTGTTGGACGGGCTTTTTGTCGGCTCTATTTTCGCGTTGGCGGCCTACGGTCTGGCCCTGGTGTGGGGGGTGATGAACGTCAAGAATCTGGCCCAGGGCGATTTCGTCATGATGGGCGGTTATATCGCCTGGCTGTTATCGACCTGGGGCCTTCATCCGATCTTCGGGCTGCCGGTGGCCATGGTCATCATGTTCGGCTTCGGCTGGGTCGTCTATATCACGATCATCTGCCGGATCATCAACAGGGACTTGTTTACCTCCTTGTTGGCGACGTTCGGTCTCGCCCTGGTGATCTCGCAGTTGTTGAATCTGGCCTTCGGGCCGGAGGTTCAGGTCGCCATCTCCGGTTTCGCCATTAATTCCTTTTTCGACGGCATGGTCACCGTCGCCAACATCAAGTTCATCGCCCTGGTCCTGGCCTCTATCCTGGCCGCCATGGTCGTCAGCTTCATGAAACTGAGCCGCATGGGTCAAGCCATCCGCGCCACCGCCCAAGACCCGCGCGCGGCCAAGGTCATGGGCATCGACACGGAACGGATTTATGCCTTCACCTTCGCCTTGAACGCCGCCATTTGCGGCGCCGCCGGCGCCTTGATCTCAATGATCTGGGTGATCCAGCCGTTCTTCGGCATCGCCTATTCGATCCGGGCCTTCGTCATCGTCACGGCGGCGGGCCTCGGCAATCTTCCGGGAGTGATCATTGCCGGGTTGGGCCTTGGCGGGGCGGAACTGTACGCCGGCTTCGTCTTTGGCGCCGAGTTGCAGCAGTTTACCGTGGTCGGCTTGCTGGTCGCGGTGCTGGTGTGGCGGCAAATTCAACAACGGCGGCACCGGCAGGCCGTTCAATGAGTCTCTCGCAACAAAAATTATTGCTTTACGGGGGTCTCCTGATCGCGGGAATTGTGGCGCCGTTCGTATTCCCTAACTATACCTTCCAGATCACCGTTCTTTGGGTGATGATCCTGTTCGCGTTGACATGGGACATCCTCGGCGGGCAGATGGGCTATAATTCGCTGGGTAACATCTTTTTCTTCGGCGCCGGCATGTATGTCTGCGCCATCGTCCAGATCGGCCTTTATTACGACGTCGGGCAATACACCGCGTCCTATGGCGCGGTAAAGGTTGAATTCACCTCCGAGCAGTATTACACCGGCTTGTTCCTTGGCATCGCCGCCGCCGGACTGTCTTCGGTGGTATTCGCCGTTATTTTCGGTTGGGTGGTTTTCGGCCTGCGTGGCCCTTATTTCGCCATCGGCACCCTGGGCTTCACCTTGGCCGCCGGTGAACTGGTCGGCGCCTGGGAATATGTCGGCGGCGGCGGCGGCATCGCGTTGCCGGTTTACCCCGGCGAGCCGGATGACCGGTCATTGTTTTTCTATACGATCAGTTTCGTGCTTGCGATCAGCACCTTTGCCTTTTTGAGATGGCTATATTCGGGCCGTTTCGGGCTTGCCGCCAACGCCATCCGCGACGACGAGGAAAAGGCCGAAGGCATGGGCATCCATACCATGCGCTACAAAACAGTCGGCTGGGCCATCGCCGCGTTTTTCCTGGGCATGTCCGGCGCCGTCTTCGGCAACATGATCGGCTTTATCGAGCCTTTGGAAGTCGCCTTCCCGACCGTCACCTTCGGTATCTTCATGGTCATCATGTGCCTGTTGGGCGGCAAGGGCACCCTTTGGGGGCCGGTCGTCGGCGCGACGCTGTTTCATACCTTCAAGGAAGTCACCTGGACCTACCTGCTGGGTTGGCAGTGGGTGGCCTTGGGCGCATTGATCATTATTCTGGTGGTCTTTTTCCAACAGGGAATCATGGGCTGGGCGCAGGACAAGTGGCCCGAAAGGTTCGGCATCGCCGTTGAAAGGGCTGACACAGC
>DASCOC010000302.1:0-15414 GCA_036011805.1 Rhodospirillales bacterium | reverse complement strand
GGTCGATAACCCGACGCTGAACCGCTTTTACTCCTTCCATTACGTGTTGCCGTTCGTGCTGTTCGCGCTGGTGTTCGTGCACCTGTGGGCGCTGCATGTGCACAAGTCAAACAACCCCGTCGGCGTCGAAATCAAGGGGCCGCAGGACACCATCCCGTTCCATCCCTACTACACCATCAAGGACCTGTACGGGCTTGGCATCCTGATGATTTTCTTCATGTTCTTCGTCTTCTTCGCGCCCAACTTCTTCGCCGAGCCGGACAACTACATCAAGGCCAATCCCCTGGTGACGCCGACCCACATCGTGCCGGAATGGTATTTCCTGCCCTATTACGCGATCTTGCGCGCGGTGCCGGACATCTGGTTCATCTCGGCCAAACTGGGCGGCGTGATCGGCATGTTCGGCTCGATCCTGATCCTGCTGCTGCTGCCGTGGCTGGACCGCTCGCCGGTTCGCAGCGCCCGGTTTCGGCCTATTTACCGGCAGTTCTTCTGGGTGTTCGTGGTCGACTGCTTCATCCTCGGCTGGGTCGGCGCCAATTCGCCGGACGCCGTCTTCCACGGCATCCCGTTCCTGTGGATCGGCCGAGTGACGACGGCGTATTACTTCGCCCACTTCGTCGTCATCATTCCGCTGATTAGCATCCTGGAAAAACCTAAAATGCCCCCTGATAGCATCAGCGCCGCGGTTACCGGCGCGGCACCGAAGGGAGCGGAATAATGATTAAAACCACGAAAGTCGCTCTCCTGGTCATGGCCATGTCCCTTGCCTTCGCCGCCCGTCCGGCCGTTGCCTCGGAAGGGGCGGAACCGCCGGCTCGGGACTGGTCCTATACCGGCATGTTCGGAACCTATGACCGGGGCAGCCAGCAACGCGGCCTGCAGGTGTATCTGGAGGTCTGCGCCAGTTGCCATTCGCTCAGGCTGGTGGCCTACCGCAATTTGGCCGGCATCGGCCTCAGCGAGGACCAAATCAAAGCCATCGCCGCCGAGTTCGAAGTCACCGACGGCCCCAATGAGGAAGGCGAAATGTTTTCCCGCCCGGCCAAACCGTCCGATAGGTTTTCCTCGCCCTTCCCCAACGACAACGCGGCGCGGGCGTCAAACAATGGCGCCCTGCCGCCGGATCTGTCGCTGATGACCAAGGCCCGCAAGGGCGGCGCCGATTACCTGCACGCGCTGTTGATGGGTTACAAGGAAGAGCCGCCCGCCGGCGTCAAGCTAGGCGAAGGCATGAACTACAACATCTACTTCGTCGGCAACCAGATCGCCATGGCGCCGCCGATCGACGACGACGCCGTCGAATACGCCGACGGCACCAAGGCGACGGCGGAACAAATCGCCACCGACGTTACCACCTTCCTGGCCTGGGCGGCGGAACCGGAGCTTGAGGAACGCAAACGCCTCGGCATCAAAGTGTTGTTATTCCTGATCGTGCTGACGGCGATGTTGTACGCGCTCAAACGCCAGATCTGGAAAGACCTGCATTAAAAAAAACCGCCGGCCTCAGTTTTTCTTGGCGCCTTTGTCGATCCAGCGGCGAATCAGGTGACGCTGCCACTTGGACAACGGCTTGCGGTTGTGCGGCATGTTGATTTCTGGCCGCGCCCGGCCTTCGATCAGGACGCTCAGGTTGGACCCGAAGGAGTCGCCGGGAACGACAATCGCGCCGAAATTCGTCCCTTTCATGACCCCTTCATAGGTCGAAAAATCAAGCCCGCTTTCCAGGTGTCCCTCTCCGCCGGGTTGGTGACATTCACCGCAGTGTTGTTGGAGGATGGGGAATATCTCCTGGCTGAAGCTGGCGTGTTCCCCCCTGGCGGCGGATCCACTGATGACGAAGGCAGCACTAAAGGCAATGATCCAAGTGATGATGGTTAGTGCCCGGTTCGGGTATATAGCCATTTTGGCCTCCACTCTGCCGGAAACAAACATTATGGTGATTGTGAACGCTAACACATCGGGGCCACATCGGCTTTGACCCTGGTCAAGAACCCCATAACCTATTGATGAATAAAAATAATCCCGCCGAGAACATGAACAGCGCCCACACCGTCGTGGCGTGCCTGGGCGGCGACAGGACGGCCTTGGAACAACGCCCGGCGCCGCGCCCGGACGCCGGCGAGATTCTGCTGGCGCTTCGGGTCGTCGGCTTTTGCGGCACCGATCTCTATAAGCTGGATACCGGCACGGCGGCACCCGGCAGCGTCCTCGGTCACGAATTGGTCGGCGACGTGATCGCACTCGGCGATGGCGTCGATAAATTCTCCATCGGTGACCGGGTCGCGGTACCCCACCACGTGTCGTGCGGTGAATGTGTTTACTGCCGTCGCGGCAATGAAACCATGTGTGAGGTGTTTCGGGAAAACCTGCTGGTGCCGGGCGGCTTCGCCGATACCATCGTGGTCCGGGCCCGCGCCGTGGAGCAAGCGGCGAAACGGCTGCCGGAGGACTTAAGCGACAAAGCCGCGGTGTTCATGGAACCGGCCGGCTGCGTGCTCAGGGGCATCCGCCGCGCCGGTCTTGAAGGAACCCCGACCGCCCCCCCCTCAGCCGTCGTCATGGGCGCCGGCAGCATGGGGCTGTTGCATCTTTTGGTTCTGAATGCCGTATTCCCGGACGCCAATGTGACCGTCATCGATCCTGTTGGTGAGCGCCGCGCCATGGCGGAAAAGCTGGGCGCGGCCTTGACGTCGGAGCCCGGCGAAGCGGCCCTGGAAGCGGTGATGGCGTCCACCGGCGGCGATGGAGTCGATGCCGCCTTCGATACCGTCGGTGGGGCCAAGACATTGGATACCGGCCTCAAACTGACCCGCCAGGGCGGCTCGGTGGTGCTGTTCGCCCATGCGCCGGGGGACGGGGCAGCCGAAGTCGATCTCAATTCGGTGTTCAAGTTCGAGCGCCGGATTTTGGGGACCTATTCGGCGTCGGTGGAGGACCAAGCCGAAATTTTCGAGCTTCTCAGCAGCGGCGCGCTCGACCCGTCGCCCCTGGTCACCCACACCATGGCGCTGGATGACTTCGAGGTCGGCGTTTCCTTGGCTAGGAATCACCAGGCCCTGAAAGTTCTTTTCACCCCTTCCAGCAACGCGGCGCGGTCGTGATGGCCCCGCCGACAACCACCAAGACCATGCGCGGCGCGGTGCTTCTGGGAGCAGAGAACATCGAAATTCAGGACGTTCCCGTGCCTGAACCCGGCGACGGTGAGATTTTATTAGGCATCGAAGCCGCGACCACCTGTGGCACCGACGTCAAGGTGTTCCGGCGCGGCGGTCATCCCCGGATGCTGAAGGTGCCGACCTTGTTCGGCCATGAAGTGTCGGGCCGAGTCGCCGCCATCGGCCCCGGCGTCGAGCGTTTTTCAGAAGGGGACGCCGTCGTCGTCGCTAACTCGGCGCCGTGTCTTGAGTGCGTCCCGTGCCGCATGGGCCGTGAAAACCTGTGCGAAGACCTGCACTACATTAACGGCGCTTTTGCCGAATATCTATTGGTGCCCCGGCGCTTCGCCCTGCGCAACACCCACGCCATCCCTGAGGGTCTGTCGTTTGAAAAAGCGGCGCTGACGGAACCCCTGGGCTGCGTCCTGCACGGCATCGAGGCTTGCGATCTGCATCGCTATGGCGGACAGGGGCCGATTGAGATCGTGGTCTTCGGCGGCGGCCCCATCGGCCTGCTGTTCGTCGCCGCCTTGGCCTTGGACGGGCACCGGGTGATTTTAGCCGACCCCAACCCCAGCCGCTTAGGCGTCGGTAAAAAACTGGGCGCGGCGGAAACCATCGAAATCGTCCGTGGCGGCGGCCAGGCCGAACGGGTATTGGCCGTGACGAATGATCAAAAAGGCGCCTGGGTCGCCATCGATTCCACCGGCGTTAACGAGGTCTGGTCGAACGCCATTCAGTCCGTGCGCCCGGGCGGCTTGGTCAACCTGTTCGGTGGCTGCGCGCCCGGCACTTCCATCGATCTGGACACCCATCGGGTTCACTATTCGGAGCTGACCATCAAAGGCGTCTACCACCACCGCCCGGACACCATCAAAAGGGCGCTGGCGCTGCTCACCGATCCTAATTTCAAGGCCGAGCTTTTATTGTCCGCCGAGCGGCCCATCGATGAGGTCGAAGACGCGCTCAGAAGCATGATCAGCAAAGACGCGCTTAAAGTCGTTATCAAAGGTCGTACTTAAAAATCAAAAAACGTGGTGAAGCCTTCGACCGGCTCGCGTTCCGTGACCAGGGTGTTCTCGATGGCATCGGGGTCGGCATAGCCCAACGACATGCCGCAAACGACGACCTCATCTTCGGAGATTCCCAATTGCTCGCGAATAATGGCGTGGTAATTGGCGAACGCCGCCTGCGGGCAGGTGTGCAAGCCTAAGCCCCGCGCCGCCACCATGATATTTTCCAGGAACATGCCGTAATCGAGCCAGCTCCCAACCTGGAGCGCGCGGTCGATGGTAAATATCAGGCCCACCGGGGCGTCGAAGAAAAGGAAATTCCGGCCGTGCTGGGCGTGCATCTTTTCCTTGTTGCCCTTTTCGATGCCGAGCAAGCCGTAAAGGTCCCAGCCGACCTTGCGCCGCCGGGCCAAATGGACATCGGTGAATTCCAGGGGATAGTAATTGTATTCCCCCTCATAGGTATCGTCGCCGTCATAGGCCTTCAGGATTGCCGATGACAGCGCCGCCCTGACCCCGCCGGCAACCGCATAAACCCGCCACGGCTGAATATTGGTGCCGCTGGGGGCGCGGCTGGCGGTGGCCAGTAGCTTTTCCACCATTTCCCTAGGAACAGGATCGGCCAGGAATCGGCGGATCGATTTGCGGCTGGTGATCGCTTGTTCTACGTCTTTTGCGACGGCGTTCAATTCTTCCGGCTCGGTCACGGGCCTTTTCCTTTCCTTACGCTTGCGCCAGCAGCCTCATGCAAAATCCACATGGCTGGCTTGCAAATTAAACGTTTGGCTTCTATATAGGACCGATATATATCAACCCAATATAGCTACCCTTTAAACATTTTGCCTGATCAGTGGCAGGGATCAAGTCATGGACTCAAAAACACTTTGCCTCGGCGCGCTCATCCTCGGTGACGCCAGCGGCTATGAAATCAAGAAACTGTTCGAGGAAGGCCCGTTCGGTTACTTCCACCATACCAGCTTCGGCTCTATTTATCCGGCGCTCGGCAAGCTAACCGAGGAAGGCCTCGTCACCTGCGACGAGCATGAACAGGACGGCCGTCCCGACAAGAAAGTCTACAGCCTGACCGACGCCGGCCGCGCCACCTTCAAGACGGCGCTGGCCAAGATCCCGGCACCCGACAAAATTCGATCTGAATCCATGTATATGCTTTTTTTCGCCAACCAATTGGACCCCGATCATTTGCGCGACGTTTATGACGGATACCTAAACGGATTTCGCCGCACCATCGACATTCTCGACGGCCTCAACGACGACGGGATCAGCCAATCCCGATTGTTCATGCGCGGTTTTGGCAAGACCTTCTATAAAGCCGCCCTTACCTACATGGAAGAAAACCGGCATATGTTGTTGGACGATGACAAAGCCCCCGGCGGCAAGGGAGGCAGGTCATGAAACGATCTCATTTAACAGCGCTCGCCATTGCCTCAGTCGTAATCCTGTGGCTGGCGTCTGGTATGGTCGGCGGAAATGCTGCATCCGAAGACGCGAAACCCCCTGCCCCGTCAGCCAAAACGGCGTTGATAGAAGTCCGCGCCCAAAACATGACCGCACGGGACAAAGCCAGCGAATTGATTCTATTCGGCCGCACCGAGGCCATCCGCACCGTCGTGCTGCGCGCCCAAACGGCAGGCCGCGTCACCGCCATCCGTATAGATAAGGGGAATATGGCGGCAACAGGCGACGTCATCGTGCGATTGGCCGCTGACGACCGTCCTGACCGCCTGAAGGAAGCGGAAGCGGCCGTCGATCATGCCCGTCTTGCCTACGAAGCGGCCAAGAAGCTGTCAAAAAAGGCGTTCCGATCGAAGGTTCAACTGGCCGAGAACAAAGCCTCGCTTGAATCCGCCCGTGCCCGGCGCGCGGCAATTCGCACCGAGATCCGGCAAACCAAAATCCGTGCTCCCTTCGGCGGTGTCGTCAACGATGTCGGCTTAGAGCTCGGCGACTATCTGAAAGTCGGCGACAATGCCGCCACCATTGTCGATCTGGACCCGATGTTGGTCGTTGCGGAAATTTCCGAACGTAATATCGGCCACCTTTCAGTTGGTGGACCGGCTCGGATTTTAGTCTCCGGACTCGGCAATTTCGAAGGCACCATCCGATTCATTTCCAGAACCGCAACGCCGGCGACCCGAACATTCCGTATCGAAGTGTCGGTTGCCAATCCCGGCGGCGCCATCGGCGAGGGCATGACCACGGAATTGCGTCTTGGTCTGGAAACGGTTCGCGCCCATTTGTTGTCTCCGGCGGTGCTGACCCTTTCCGACGAAGGGGTCGTAGGCGTCAAAACGTTAAATCCGGAGGACGTGGTTGAATTCCACCCGGTGCGCATCATCGCCGACACGCCGGGCGGCATGTGGGTGGACGGTTTGGCCGAGAAGATCCGAACCGTCACCGTGGGCCAGGAATTCGTCAAGGTCGGACAAAAGGTCAAGCCTATCCCGGACAAGGCCCCACCGAATAAGGCGGAGGGCAACTGATGCTTGCCCTAATCGATCAAGCCTTTTCCCATGCCCGCACGGTTCTGTCGACGCTGGTGCTGATCTTGATCACCGGCACGATATCGTACGTCAACATCCCCAAGGAAGCTGAGCCGGACATCAACATTCCCATCGTCTACGTCAAGATCGCTCACGAAGGAATTTCGCCGGAAGACGCGGAAAGACTGCTGATCCGGCCCATGGAACAGGAACTGCGCGGCATCGAAGGCGTTAAGGAGATGCGCTCCACCGGCTATGAGGGCGGCGCCAACGTGACCCTGGAATTCGATGCCGGGTTCGATGCCGACAAGGCCATGAACGACGTCCGGGAAAAAGTCGATCTGGCTGGGCCCGAACTGCCGGCGGATACCGACGAGCCGACCGTCCATGAGGTCAATTTCAGCCTGTTCCCGGTCATCGTTGTGACCCTTTCGGGCGAGGTCCCGGAACGCACCCTGATGCATCTGGCCCGCGATTTACAGGACACCATCGAAGGCCTATCCAGTGTGTTAAACGTGGAAATTGCCGGCGACCGTGAGGAAATGGTTGAAGTCCTGATCGATCCGGCCAAGGTGGAAAGTTACGGTCTGTCGCCGCAGGATGCCATCGCCGCCTTCAAAAACTCCAACCTGTTGGTTGCCGCCGGCACCCAAGACACCGGCCGCGGGCGGTTTTCCCTTAAGGTGCCGGGGTTGTTTGAGACCACCCGTGACGTTTTGGAATTGCCGATCAAGACCGAGGGCGATTCCGTCGTCCGCATGGCCGACATCGCCGACGTGCGGCGCACCTTTAAGGACCCGGAAAGCTTCGCCCGCGTCAACGGCAAAAAGGCGCTGGCATTGGAAGTTTCCAAACGGAGCGGCGAAAACATCATTGAAACCATCGAAAACGTACGCCGTATCGTCGAGGAAGAACGCAAATCCTGGCCCCAAGGGCTACGCCAAGCCGTCCTGGTGGACTTTTCCCAAGACAAGTCAAAACAGATTCGCACCATGCTGAAGGACTTGCAGAACAATGTCATTGCCGCCGTTCTGCTGGTGATGATCGTCGTCATCGCGGCGCTCGGCATCCGCACCGCGGGGCTGGTCGGGGTTGCCATTCCGGGCTCGTTTCTGGCCGGCATTCTGGTATTGGCCTCTTTCGGTATGACCATCAATATCGTCGTCCTGTTCTCGTTAATCCTTGCCGTCGGCATGTTGGTGGACGGCGCCATCGTGGTCACCGAATTCGCCGACCGCAAGATGACCGAGGGCGAGCCGCCCAAACGCGCCTACAGTTTAGCGGCCAAGCGCATGGCATGGCCGATTATCGCGTCCACGGCGACGACCCTGGCGGCGTTCGGGCCGTTGATATTCTGGCCCGGTGTCGTCGGCGAGTTCATGAAATTCCTGCCCCTGACCCTGCTGGCGACGTTGTCGGCATCGCTGTTGATGGCGTTGGTGTTCGTGCCCACACTCGGCGCCTATGTGGGACGTCCCGGCGAAGCCGACCCGGAAACCATGAAAGTGCTGGCCGCCGGAGAATCCATGGATGACTTGCAACATACCCCCGGCGCCACCGGCATCTATGTTCGGGTACTACAACGCGCCTTGAACCATCCCGCCAAGATTATGGCTGGCGCCGTTGCCATCTTAATCGCCGTACAGGTCAGCTATGCCACGTTTGGCAAGGGGGTCGAGTTTTTCCCCAATGTGGAGCCCGACTTTGCCAAATTGCAGGTACGCGCCCGTGGCAATCTTTCGATCCAGGAAAAAGGCACGCTGATGGCCGAGGTGGAACGCCACATCCTGGCGCTGAATGCCAAAACGGGTGAATTCAAGAGCGTTTACACCCGCACCGGCACCGAGCAAAACAGCCAGGAGGCCGAAGACATCATCGGTACCGTGACGTTGGAATTTACCGATTGGGACAAACGCCGCAAGGCGGCCCTGATTCTGGCCGACGCCCAGCAACGGGTCAGCGGGTTGGCCGGCATTATCGTCAATCCGCGCGAACAAGAAGCCGGGCCCCCCGTCGGCAAGCCGGTGCAAATACAATTGTCGTCGCGCTTTCCCTCTCTTTTGGCCCCGGCAACGGCCAACGTCCGCCGCCAATTCGATCAGCTGGACGGGTTAGTCAATATTGAAGACAGCCGCCCGTTGCCCGGCATCGATTGGCAGATCATCGTCGACCGCGCCCAGGCGGCTAAATTCAATGCCAACGTCGATATCGTCGGTCGCTCCGTGCAACTGGCATCCACGGGAATCAAACTGGGCGAATACCGCCCCGATGACAGCGACGATGAAATCGATATCCGGATCCGCTATCCCGTCGCTTATCGGACCATCGACCAATTGGATCACATCCGCGTGGTCACCCCATCAGGATCGGTGCCAATCAGCAATTTCGTCAGCCGTACGGCGAAGCCTCGGGTCGGCACCCTGAATAGGACCGATGGCAACCGGGTCATGACCGTCAAGGCCGATTTAGCCCCTGGCGTGCTCGCCGACGACAAGGTGACGGCGTTGCAGGACTGGTTAAAAAAGGCCGATATCGACCAGCGCATCGACGTCACCTTCAAGGGCGAAGATGAGGAGCAGGCCAAGGCCAAGGCATTTCTGGGAAAAGCCCTCGCCGTCGCCTTGTTCATCATGGCGATCATTCTGGTCACCCAGTTCAATAGTTTCTATTCGGCGTTTTTGATCCTGTCGGCGGTGATCATGTCCACCATCGGGGTGTTTATCGGCCTGTTGATTACAGGCCAACCGTTCGGCATCGTCATGGGCGGCATCGGCGTCATCGCGCTGGCCGGCATCGTCGTCAACAACAACATCGTGTTGATCGATACCTTTGACCGGCTCAAGGGAACCACCAAAACGGCGAAGGAAGCGATCCTGCGCACCGGGGCACAGCGTCTCAGGCCGGTGTTGCTGACCTCGGTGACGACGATCCTGGGACTGTTGCCGATGGTGCTGGGCGTCAACATCGACTTCCTCACCCGTGAAATTTCCATCGGCGCGCCGGCCATGCAGTGGTGGTCGCAGTTATCGACGGCGATCGTGTTCGGGCTCGGCTTTGCCACCATCCTGACCCTGGTGGTGACGCCGTCGGCGCTGATGATCAAGGTCAACGTGCATGACTGGCTGGCGCGGCGCCGAGGAGCGAAGAAGAAAACCGCTAAAAAGCTGGCGAAAGCCTAATCCAAATAGTCCTCGATATATTCGCCAATGATGGCTTCCAGGCTATCGTCGGCGGGTAGCCCCAGGGCGCGGGCGCGGCTGTCCTGCATGGCCAACGGCCAGGATTTGACAATTGCCTCGATGGCCGGGTCCGGCTTCGGTGTCACCGGGCCTAAGGTCATCCCTTTCTCGGCGGCGACACGCTCCAGAGCCTCGATCATTTCCGTCACCGCATAGGCATTATTGGGCAGGTTGACGACGCGGTCAGCGCCCAACGCATCGCCATCCGTATCCATCAGGCCGATCAATCCGGCGATGGCGGCCCGCGCCCCGATCACCATCATGCGGGTGTCCATGCCCACCGGCAGCACATATTCTTGGGCCCCCAGCGGTTCACGGAAGACGCCGCTGGCGAACCCCGACGCCGCCGCATTGGGGGCACCGGGACGGATGATCACCGTCGGCAAGCGGGCGGCGCGGCCGTCGATGAAGCCCTTGCGGGTGTAATCGTTGATCATCAGCTCGCTGATGGCCTTGGTCATGCCGTAGGTGGTCTGCGGCACCAAACGTGTCATATCGGTGACGGCCTCCGGCATCTCCTCACCGCCGAACACGGCGAGGCTGGAGGCCAGCACGATGCGCGGCGTGCCCTCCCTGGCGCGCAGGGCCTCCAGGATATGCCGGCCGCCGTCGAAATTAACCCGCATGGCGAGATCGAAATCCTGCTCGCCGCCGGCGCTGACCACCGAGGCGAGATGAAAAACGCCGATGTCGTCGCGGTCGATGAGGGCGGCAACCTGATCCCGGTCCAAAATATCGCCTTCGACCATGCTGACCCGGTCATCCAACCCGTCCGGCAGCTCATCCGGCACTTGGGCGTCGAACAACACCAGGGAGTCGATCTCGGGATGGGTCATCAGTTTGCGGGCGATGCCTACACCCAAAAACCCACAGCCGCCGGTGATGACAATTTTCATGGCATTCGCCGCCGCTCAGTCCCCGGCGTTTTCCGGGTACAGCGCAGCCAGGCCTGGTTTCGAGGCCTCGGCAACACCCCTCTCCGTAATCAGGCCGGTCACCAGCCGCGCCGGGGTGACGTCGAAGGCATAGTTGGCGGCGTCGCTGGCGGGCGGCGCAATGGTGATGGTTTCGATTTTTCCCGCATCGGTGACGCCGGTCAGCCGCGTGACTTCGCCGCCGTCGCGTTGTTCGATGGGAACGTCCTTGACGCCGTCGTCGATGGTCCAATCGATGGTCGGCCCCGGCAGGCCAACATAAAACGGCACGCCGTTGTCGTACGCCGCCAACGCCTTCAAGTAGGTGCCGATCTTGTTGCAGACGTCGCCCGCCGCCGTGGTCCGGTCGGTGCCGGTGATGCACAAATCGACCATGCCGTGCTGCATCAGGTGGCCGCCGACATTATCGACAATCAAGGTATGGGGAACGCCGTGCTGGCCCAGTTCCCAACAGGTCAGGCTGGCGCCCTGGTTGCGCGGCCGGGTCTCATCGACCCACACATGCACCGGAATGCCGGCGTCAAAGGCCTTGTAAACGGGCGCCA
Organism: Rhodospirillales bacterium; assembly: GCA_036011805.1. Lineage (GTDB taxonomy): Bacteria > Pseudomonadota > Alphaproteobacteria > Rhodospirillales > Casp-alpha2 > Casp-alpha2. The sequence continues at coordinate 4,023 of DASCOC010000302.1, read as the reverse complement.
TGGCGGTGCCCCAGTCCACCGTCGCCAGCCAACCGGCGTTGCAATGGGTAAGAACGTTGACCCGGTCCGGCTTGCCCTCCGACTTATTTTTTTCGGTCCAGATGTCTTCGATAATGCCACGGCCGTGTTCGCCCAGCGATGAGCACATCTCCACATCTTCATCACAGATGTCGGCGGCGCGTTTATACGCCGCGGCTTGGCGATCACCGGCGGCCAAGGGTTCCAACAATGCCTTCAGGTCATCCAGTGCCCAACGCAGGTTAACCGCCGTCGGCCGGGATTCGAACAGAACCTTATAGGCTTTATCCAGGCCGGCGTCGGACGCATCATCCTTCATCGCCAAGGCCACGCCATAGGCCGCCGTCGCCCCGATCAAGGGCGCGCCCCGCACCAGCATGTTGGCGATGGCGCGAACCGCATCGCCGAGCGACGTCATGCCGACGACGACGAATTCAAACGGCAGCTTGGTTTGATCGATGATCTCAACCGTTTCGCCATCCGGCCCAAGCCAGATGGTGCGGAAGGGTTTGCCGTTGACCTTCATCGTCCCCGCCGGTTCCTATTCGGCGCCTTCGATGATAAACAAATCGCGATCGACGGCGCCGCCCTCCAGGTGGGCGAGGGCTTCCTTATAAGCCTCTGATTCATGGCATTCTTTCGCCCTGTCCATACTCTCGAATTCGATAACGACGGCACGGAGTTTCTCTTTTCCTTCATAGCAGGCCAGGTTGGCGCCGCGGGCGAGAAAATTGCCGCCGAAAGAATTTACCGCCGGGCCGGCGAGCTCGGCATAGGCTTTCAGCTTGTCTGGGTCGTTGATGGCGTTATAGGCGGATATCAAATAGGCCTTTGGCATAACTTTTCCTTCCTCAATGGGTTTGATTAATTAACCGGCGAGCGCCCGGCCGGCCACCGCGGACAGTTTCTCGACCATCTTCGCATCGCGGGCGTCGGGCTGGGTGATGATGGCGTTGTCCAAGGCCGTATGGCAGCCTTTGGTACAGGTCTCGGCCCGGCCTGATAACGACGGCGTCACCGCCTTGACCAGGGCGCGGGCGTTATCGGCGTTGCCCAACAGCACCTTGATGATGGCGTCGACGGTGACGTGATCGTGGTCCGGGTGCCAGCAATCGAAATCGGTGACCATGGCGACGGTGGCGTAACACATCTCGGCCTCGCGGGCGAGCTTGGCCTCGGGCATGTTGGTCATGCCGATGACGTCGCAGTTCCAGCTTCGATACAGTTCCGATTCCGCCAGGGTGGAGAACTGCGGGCCTTCCATGGTCAAATAGGTACCGCCCCGCTGATAGGGAATATCCAGGGCCTTGATGGCGGCTTCGATAGCATCGCCCAAGCGCGAACAGACCGGATGGCCGAGACCCACGTGCGCCACCAGCCCGGTGCCGAAAAAGCTTTTCTCGCGGGCGAAGGTGCGGTCGATGAATTGATCGGCAATCACGAAGGTTCCCGGCGTCAGCTCCTCCTTGAACGAGCCGCAGGCGGAAACCGAAATGATCTCGGTGACGCCGGCCCGTTTCAGGCAATCGATGTTGGCGCGGAAATTCAATTCCGACGGCGGAATCCGGTGGCCGCGCCCGTGCCGGGGCAGGAACACCATCTGCTGCCCGTCTAATTCCCCCATCATCAATTCATCGGAGGGATCGCCGAAGGGCGAGCTGACTTTTTCCCAGCGGGTGTTTTCCAGGCCGTCGATATCATAGACGCCGCTGCCGCCGATGACGCCGATGACGGGCGGGATTCCAGGGGGGTTGTCCGCCATCAGCCGACGTTCTCGGCGAACAGTTCCATGGTCCGCTTCAACGCCATTGTTGAGGCTTCTTCGTTGTATTCGGGGCGATGATCGCAGTTAAACCCGTGCCCGGCGTCATAAATGTAAACCGGCACCTCTGGATGCGCTTGGGATATAGCCTCGACGTCTTCCAGGGGAATGGATTGGTCGTGTTTGCCGAAATGCAGGATCGTCGGACAGTTGGGATTCTCACCGTTCAAACCTATGATACCGCCACCGTAATAGCCGACGGCGGCATCGAAATTGAGCCGGCAGGCGGCGGCCCAGACGACGAAACCGCCCCAGCAATAGCCGGTGATGCCGACCTTGCCGACGGCGGACGCGGCTTCCCAGGCGGCACGGACATCGGCCATGACCAAATCGAGGTGCTCGTTGCCCTGGGCCTTGAGGCCGATGCCGATGGTTTTGTCCTCATCTTCGTAACCGAGATCCACGCCCGCCTGAAAGCGGTCGAAGATGGCCGGCGCAATGGCGACATAGCCTTCGGCGGCAAAGCCGTCGGCGACGTTGCGAACATGGCTGTTGACGCCGAAGATTTCCTGAATGACGACGATGCCACCTTTCGGCGCAGCGCCTGTTTCCCCTGGCGGATCGGCCCGGTAGGCGCTCAATTGGTGCCCGTCCGCCGCCGTTAATCTAATTGTCTCGCCCATGATGCCTCCCCTAGTTCTGTGCACGAATTATTAGCGCTAACCTAGCGCATTCCGAACTTCTGACAAGAGGATGATTCTTGGACATATTCCGCGGGAAGGCTAAACGTTAAACCGAAATAAAATCACATCGCCGTCCTTGACGATGTAGTCGCGGCCTTCGGCGCGCATTTTTCCGGCTTCCTTGGCCGGCTGCTCGCCGCCGAGCGCGATATAGTCTTCATAAGCGATCGTTTCCGCGGCGATGAAGCCCTTGGCGAAATCGGTGTGGATGACGCCCGCCGCCGCCTGCGCCGTGGCGCCCTCCTCAACCGTCCAGGCGCGGACTTCTTTCGGCCCGGCGGTGAGAAAGGTGATTAAATTCAACAACGCGTAGCCGGCGCCAATAACCCGGTCCAAGCTGGTTTCAGTGAGGTCCAGACTTTCAAGAAATTCTTGGCGTTCGGCGGGGTCGCTCAGTTGCGCCACCTCTTCCTCGATCTTGGCCGAAATGATGACCGACCCGGCGTTCTCGCCCTCGGCCATGGCGGCGGCCTTATCACTGTAGGCATTGCCGGTGGCGGCATGGTCCTCATCGACGTTGAGGACATACAGCACCGGCTTCGCCGTCAACAGGCTAAGCATGCGGAAGGTCTTGGCCTCTTCCGGATCAACGTCCAGCTTGCGCGCGGGTTCACCGTCCTCAAGAAGCTTGAGGGTTCGCTCCACCAGCGCCAGTTCGGCGGTTGCCGCCTTGTCCTGGCCGCGGCTTTTCTTGATCAGGTTATCGGTGCGTTTTTGCAAACTTTCCATGTCCGCCAACATCAGTTCCGTGGCCACCACGTCGGCGTCGTTAATCGGGTCGGCGGCGGTATCGGCGTCGAAACAGCGAAGCACGTGGATGATGGCGTCGACCTCGCGGATATTGCCGAGGAATTTGTTGCCCAGCCCCTCGCCCTTGGATGCGCCTTTCACCAGCCCCGCGATATCGACGAATTCCAACCGCGTCGGCACCACCTTTTCCGGCTTGGCGATATCAGCCAGGGCGTCGAGGCGAACGTCGGGCACCGAAACCCGGCCGATGTTGGGCTCGATGGTGGTGAACGGAAAATTCGCCGCCTCCGCCGCCTGGGATTGGGTCAGCGCATTGAACAGGGTCGATTTACCGACGTTGGGAAGCCCGACGATACCGCAGTTAAAGCCCATCGCCGTCCTCGTCGGTATTGGGATCGGGCCCAGTTTTTGAAGACGGGGGTTTTGATGGCCGGGGCGGGTTGACGGCGTCGGCCAGCTTGCTCATCAGGTCGCTGTCTTTGCCTTCGATCAACAACCCGGTGTGTTCGGAAAGGGCATTCAGGACTTTTTCCAGCCACGCCGTGTCCCCCTTGGCGAAATCCTTGAGCACGTGGCCGGTGACCTTGTCCTTGTCGCCGGGGTGGCCGACGCCTAACCGCACGCGGCCGTAATCGGGGCCGATATGGGCATGGATGGACCTGAGCCCATTGTGCCCGGCATGGCCACCGCCCCGTTTGACACGAACCTTGGCGCATTCGAGATCAATTTCGTCATGCAGGATGATGATGT
>DASCOC010000301.1:0-2963 GCA_036011805.1 Rhodospirillales bacterium | reverse complement strand
CGAAGAAGGACGAGCGCATTAAATCGGCGACCTTCTTTACGACCATGATCGATTTCGAGGACGCCGGCGAACTGGGCGTTTTCATCGACGAAGAACAGATCGCCAGCCTCGAGAAGAAGATGGATAAAAAAGGCTATCTGGAAGGCGCCCACATGGCCTCCACCTTCAACATGATGCGCGGCAACGATCTGATCTGGTCGTTCGTGATCAACAATTACCTGATGGGCAAGGAACCCCTGCTCTTCGATCTTTTGTACTGGAATTCCGATTCCACCCGCATGCTGGCGGCCATGCATTCGTTCTATCTGCGCAAGATGTACATGGAAAATAAACTGGTGGAAGCGGGCGGCATCACGCTCGACGGCGTGGCTTTGGACCTGCGCAACATAAAGCAGCCTTGTTACGTGATTTCGACCCAGGACGACCACATCGCGCCGTGGAAATCCACCTACGCCGCGGTCAATCTCTACCAGGGGCCGGTTAAATTCGTGCTGTCGGCGTCCGGTCACATCGCCGGCATCGTCAACCCGCCGGACGCCAACAAGTATTGCTATTGGACCAATGCAAAGACGCCAAAAGCTCCTGACGCCTGGCTCAACGCGGCCAAGCAGCACCCAGGGTCATGGTGGCCAGACTGGGACAAATGGGCCAAGCGCCATGCCGGCAAGAAGGACATCCCCGCCCGCACGCCCGGCCAGGGTAAGTCGGGGGGCAAATCAGGGGGCAAGCTGAAAGCCCTCGGCGACGCGCCCGGCGAATACGTCAAAGTGCGTTCGAAAAGCCAATAATCGGGTAGCGGCGATGCCCATTTCCCCCGATGAACAGGCGCTGATCGACCGTTTTTCCAATACCTACATGCAGTTGACGTCATCGGACATCATGATGCAGATCGAGTGCGCCGTGTGCGGCTGTGCCTACGGCTGCACCAGTTGGACGACCAAGGACGAAACCCTCGACATTCGCCGGCTGCTGAACTTGGGCGCGGGGGTGCGGTTGCTGGATATCGGCTCGGGCACCGGCTGGCCGGGGCTGTATCTGGCCCAGGAAACCGGGTGTACCGTCACCCTCACCGACCTGCCCCTGGATGGACTGTTGATTGCCCAAAAACGCGCCGAGACCGACGGGCTCACCGAGCGCTGCGCCATCGCCCAGTCCGACGGCGCGGCGTTACCGTTTAGGGACGCCGCCTTCGATGCCATCTATCATTCCGATGTTCTGTGCTGCCTGGTCGATAAACGGGGCGTGTTGGAATCGTGCCGCCGGGTAATCAACCCCGATGGCGGCCGGATGGCGTTCTCGGTCATCATGATTGCGCCCGGCCTGTCCGACGCCGATTATGCCATCGCCGCCGCCGGCGGGCCGACGTTCACCGAAACCGACACGCCCTATCCCGAATTGCTGGAACAAACCGGTTGGGAAATCACCGAACACATCGACCAGACGGCGGACTATTTCGACACCTTCCGCAACATGTATGAACACGAACTAGCCAACAAGGACGAACTGATCCGGGTGCGTGGCGCTGCCCTGCTGGACCAGCGCAAAGCCACCCTGATCCCCGTCGAACGGGGCCTGCTGCGGCGGGAATTATTCCACGTCGTGCCGAAGGGGTAAGTCGGCGACCTGATATAGCCTCTCCCGGGTAATTCGGGCATAATTTGTTTCGGTTCAGATTTTGACGCGGGTGGATCCTCGAAACTTGGAGGCATCTTTGATGAGGTTATTTCTTTATCGTTGGCTGGTGATTTTTCTTGTTGCCGCTGTTCCGATCATCGTCAGTGATACTGCGGAAGCCAAAGACCCCAATGTTGTCCTCCAAAAACTGGATAGAGATGGCGATGGGCAAGTCAGCCGGGGAGAATGGCGAAAAGAATCTGATAAATTTAACAAGATCGACAGCAACGGCGACGGAAATCTATCCCTTAAGGAACTTGTCAATTTTTTCGATCCGTCATCTGGTGATGCCAGCCCGGTTTCTGCACCGGCACCGGCAAAGGCAAAACGGGTTAAGAGCCCGCCGCCGGTCACGTCAACCGATGCCGGCCCTGCCGCTGATGCTGAGGGTTGGCAGGGCCCGATCATTGATGCGCATAGCCAGATTGACCAGAAAACTAATCTTGAGACCATCGTCCCCATGCTCAATCAAGCCGGTGTGGCGCAGGTTATTCTGTCGACCCGCTTTAATCAGCCTTCCAGCGACGTGATCGAATTTGCCGCCCTCCACCTGGACAGAATTATCCCCGCCGCCAAGACCAAATCGAAAGCCTTTATGAAGGGGAGGAAGGCTTTCCCCGGCATTTTCCACAAAGAGCTCAAGAAATATGATTACCGGGCGATGGCGGAAATCATTATGTGGCATGCCGCCAAAAAGGGCGTTGGCGCCGGCAAAGCCGCCATGGACCCGGACGATCGGCGCGTCAGCATCATGTTGGATATAGCCAGGCAAAAAGGCATTCCCTTTATCGCCCATGTCGAATTTGCGGGTATGGGATGGGACAAATCCGACTACATGGAAAAATTAGAAGCCATGGTGGCGGCCAACCGTGACGTCCCTATTGCGATGATCCACATGGGCCAATTGGGTGCCGATGACGTCGGACGGTTACTTCCCCTTCATCCGAACCTGTATTTCATCACCTCACACAGCAACCCCGTCACCACTGCCAAATCCAAAATACCCTGGACAGAGATGTTCTACGGCTCGGTACTGGCGGAGAGATGGCAAAAGTTGATCGTCGATAATCCGGACCGGTTCATTCTCGCTTTCGATAATGTGTTCTATTTCCAATGGGAAGAAACATTTCTGCCGCAAGTGAAGGTCTGGCGCAAAGCCCTGGCGGCGCTTCCCAATGAGGTCGCGCATGCCCTCGCCCATGGCAATGCCGAACGCCTGTGGAAGCTGCCTACCGCTGTAAGGCCGTAAGAGCGTTGAGACGCAAGTTGTTGTCGGCCCCTCCCCCCCC
>DASCOC010000300.1:0-4401 GCA_036011805.1 Rhodospirillales bacterium | reverse complement strand
TTAAACAGCTATAAACCGTGGGAACGCCTTGAAAAAGGTACTCTTTTCCCTAATCATACGCCTAAATATATAACCGTTCTGCATTCTTGATTAGGGAAGACATGGCGAAGAATCTTGCCGGCAAAACATATGAGGTCTTAATCGCCAATGGTGACCGGTGGAATTTGGATTCTACCTACGACGTCCGCTCGGTGGCGCTGGAACATGCCGAATCCTTGCTGGCCGTCTCCATCAACAAGCCCGAAGGCGTGCGGGTGGTCTCGGAAAGCGAACACACCGGCGAGCAGGAAGTCATTTTCGAGGAAAGGACCGATCACGACCCGAACCTGGTCACCCTGACTGCCGTCAATGAGGCACCGCCCTGCAAGGATTTTATTGATTTTTACGGTTTTCCGGCGCGGCGCACCGCCGGTCGGCTGCTACGGCGGTTGTTGGATGATCAGGGCATGACGGCGTTGGAATTGGCTTTCGACCCGGGCCAGTTGATGATGCTGGAACGCAATGACAGACTGTATGGCCCGGCCATGCAGCGCATCGGCGGAATTCAGGCCAAGGCGGACGGCGGCAAACCGATGGATCGGGTCGACACCCTTCACCGCGCCTTCGCCGATATCAAGAAACGGGCCAAGGCGGCGCCGGAAGCGGATAAATATGCCGCGTTGCTACGGTCAAAGGGGCTGAATGACCTGGTCGACGGCGCCCGGCAATGGGAAAAATCGGAAGCAGACATGAGGCTGGCGGTCCTCGGCGCGCTGGCGGGCCGCATTTCCGGAAGTGGCGGCTGGGATGGAAAGTTATTGCATCTGATTTCCATGACCCGTGATGCGCCCAACCCCGAGGCCTTGGCAATTGTCGATGAAATTGCCGCTGAAATCCTCGACGGCGCCGAGGCGATCATGGAGATTTTGGGCGGCCAGCCGGATATGGCAACGGCCCACCGGCGGCTTATTAATTTAAGCCGTGGCAGCATCAAGCCGCCTAAGAACCCGGTATCTTGCATTATTGAACTGAACGATATGCTGGCCCGTCTCGATCTGCCCTTGACCCGCCAAGTGCTGTTGGAGAGGGTCGAACACGAAATTGCCGGCATTCAGAATCTGACCAAGGAGGACGGATCCGTCGAACGCGACGCCTTTGTCGGTTTGGTCCGCTTATTGGTGGAAGAGGAGGGGATACTGGGCGGATCCGGCATGTGTGAGGCCGTCGTTAAACGAGCCCGGATCACCTTGTCTGTTGACGAAAACGATCTGACCTTCGAACAGGCGATTGACAATATTATGGACCTGATGCCCAACCGCGCCGTGCGCTTGGGCTTTCTTCTCGAATTGGCGGTTTCGCCTACCGCCAACAAGGAAATTGGGCTGGTTAAGCAGGCTATCGACAGAATTCTTCATCAGTTGAATCTCATGGCCTCCTTGGTGCCCGACGCTTTCAGCCCGGGCAAAATTAAAGCCGTGGTGAAGGGGTTGAAACGGCGCCTCGATCACAAAGAGATACCGGAGGAATGGAAAGCGCCCATTGCCGGGGAATTGGATTCTCTTGTCAATCGAAACACTGGTGGTGGAAATGGTAAGGCAAAGAAGGCTAATAAGAAGTATGTTGTTGATGATGGTTCAAAAGACATGACTGACAAGACCGGTGAACGACTAATGTTTAAACCCGGCGATATCATTTTCGAGGAAGGTGATATCGGCGACATGGCTTATCTGATCATTAACGGAGAGGTCGAAATTTTCCGCAGCTCTGGCAATAGAGAGCGCGTGCTGGCCACCCTCGATCGCGGCGAGATTATCGGTGAGATGTCCTTGATCGATAATTCGCCCAGGATGGCCTCGGCGCGGTCGTTGACCGACCTGGAATTGAGCACTATTTCCCGTGACTCCTTACAGCAGCGCCTAGAGCGACTGGAGGAAAATGACCGGGTTCTCAGACGCCTGATCGCCGTCCTTGTCAGTCGTATCCGGGGCCAGGCGCAAAGCCCCGAATAACAACACTCGTTATTTTCCCCAGGGAAAGTTATCGGTTGGCGGCAAGGGGCCGTCTATGTTTCCGTCTTCCCCCGCTATCGCGGCCAGGGCGCCGGCGATGCGCAAGCCCTCGTTCCACTTTGCCGTTCTCTCGCCCCTGGTTATCGATCCGACCTTGAGTTGTTCGACACCCCAGCCGACCGCCAGATGAACAATGCTGACATCTTCGGTTTCTCCCGAACGGGCCGAGACGATGGCGCCGAAATCGGCCTTGCGGGCGGCGTCCAGGGCGGCGCGGGTTTCCGTCAATGTTCCGGCTTGATTGGGTTTGATCAGCACCGCGTTGCACGCCCCGTCGCGGGCGGCGGCGCGAATACGCCCGGCATTGGTGACCAGGAAGTCGTCACCGATCACCTGCACCCGTTTGCCGACGGCCCAGGTGAAGCGGACCATGCCTTCCTTGTCGCCTTCTGCCAGCGGGTCTTCGATGGCGACAATGGGATAGCGTTCGACCCAATCCACCATCACCCCCGACCAGTCGTCCGAATCCAAGGTCCGGCGGTCACGGGCAAGCCGGTATTCTCCCTTGCTTCCGAATTGGCTGGCCGCAATGTCGAGCGATACCCCGATGTCCTGGCCCGGTGTCAACCCCGCCGCTTCGATCGCCCGCACCAGCATCTCCAGGGCTTCCTCGTTGCTGTTGAAATTCGGCCACAGGCCGCCTTCGTCGGCGACACCTTGTAGCCCGCCTGCATCCGCCATCAGCCCGGCGGCGGCCCGGTAGACCCGGGCGGTCCAGTCCAGGGCCTGGGCGAAGCTGTCGGCGCCGGTGGCGATGACCATATAATCCTGGATATCGACGCGACTGCCGGCGTGCGCCCCACCGCCAAAAATTTGAACTTCGGGAAGCGGCAGGAATGCCGGTGCGGGCAGGCCTTCGGATTCCCGAAGCGATTGCCAAAGGGGCAATCGCCGCGCCGCGGCGGCGGCATGGGCGGCGGCCATGGAGGTGGCGATCATGGCATTGCCGCCAAGCCGGCTTTTATCGGCGGTGCCGTCAAGTTCGATCAACAGTTTGTCGATACGGCCCTGGTCGGCGGCGTCCTTCCCCTTGAGGGCCTTGGCGATTTCGCCGTTGACGGACTGAACGGCGTTATCGACGCCAAGGCCGGCGAAGGCGTCGCCGCCGTCCCTGAGCTCGATCGCCTCGCCGGTGCCCATGGAGGCGCCCGCCGGGGCGATGGCCCGGCCTTGGGCGCCGTAGCGCAGGGTGATTTCGACCTCGACGGTCGGACGCCCCCGGGAATCCCATACCCGGCGCGCCAGGGTTGATTTAATGGATGTTTTGCTCACCGCTTCGGCCCCTTGGAAAGCTCGTCCTCCCAGACCCGGCGAACATCACCCAACCGGGCCGCCGGTTCAAGCAGCAACCCGGTAGCTGCGTGCCGCACCCGCTCCCTGTCGGTTTCTTGCGTCAGGTATTCGACCGGCGACTTACCGTCAACGCGGGCCAGAAACAATCCGGGCAACAGGCGTGCCGTGCGGGCTTCGATGCCTAGCTTATCCGTCCCCCGAAGCTCTTCGGTCAAGGTGTTAAGGTAACCGTCGACCATGGCGTCGAAACATTCCATATAGCCCGCCGCCGAGGCCGGGACGACCAGACATTTCAACATCAGGTGCTTGAGGCAAAAGGCCAGATCGAATGCCGGGTCGCCGTACCAGGCACATTCGGCGTCCAGGAACACCGGGCCTTCGGGGCCGTTGAGGATGTTCTTTGGGCTGACGTCGCCGTGGACCAGGGCGAAATGGTTGGCGGCGGTCGTCTCGAGTAAGGCCATCAGGGGGCCGGCCAAGGCGGGATGTGCCGTAGCGGTGGCTTCCAGGTAGGGCGACAAGCGCATGGCATGAAAAATGTCATCGGTGGAAAATTGCTTGGCGATGTCCCTGTCGCCGGCGGTGGCCGAATGAATTTTTCCCAGCCGCCGTCCTACTTCGGCAGAAAAAGCCGGAATAGCGCGGCCATCCAGTAATTCATCCTTCCAGGACTTGAATTGTGCCGGGTCCAGGTATTCCAAGGCGAACATACCGGCGTCGGCGTCGTGAGCGAGGACGCGGGGCGCGGCGCCGGGCACGATGCGGGCGGCGATTTCCAACCAGGCGGCCTCAAAGGCGTTGCGGTCCACGGAAGCCTGCCAATCCTGGGCCACCTTCAATTTAGCCAGCGCCCTTTTGACGCAAACCGGTCCCTGACGGAGATGGACGAGCCAGATATCGGAGGCGACACCGCCTGTCAGTTCCTCGAAAACCGGCATTTCGCCTTCGTCCGCCAATCCGGCTTGGTATAACATTTGAAGGAATTCAACGGGTTTATTGTTCATGGAGCGCCGTGAAAGTTAAAAAAAACTTTTAATTACAATAGGTTAAAAATATATCA
>DASCOC010000299.1:0-6505 GCA_036011805.1 Rhodospirillales bacterium | reverse complement strand
CCGCGAGACGGGTCCTCTCCGATCAAGGCGGCAAGGCGGGCGCTGTCCACATAAAAGGCGCCGATCGCCTGCATCAAAGTCGCTTCGGAGCGGCTGAAATCTATCATGCCGGTGCCTAAATCGGCGACCCGTTCTTGTTCGTAGAGGCGTTGGCGTTGAGCCAGGCGGCGGCCAGCGACATCCAGTTCGGCCTGCGCCGCGATGATCTGTTGCCAGGAATCGTTGCGGGCGAGAACCCCTTCTCTGATCTGGCGGCGCAAGTTGCGGCGGCGGACCTCAAATTCGGCCATAACGCCTCTGTGTTCGGCGCTGAGGCGGGAACGCTCTGCCTCTTTGACCCCGCCGTCATAAAAAGGGATGGTTAACCGCGCCCCGAAGGCCCAATCGTCGCGGCCTTTGGCTTCGCGGGTATTGCCGACGAGGTTTCCGTAGGCTTCGATCCTGGGACGGGCGGCGGTGCCGTCCCTCTCGAACGCCAGGGCTTCCGCGTGTCTGGCCAGGGCGGCGATCTCGGGATTGTTTTTTTCGGCCAGGGCGAGAAGTTTATCCATGTCAACATTCTTCGGGCGGCTGGCAGGCGGTTTCGGGCTGTCGATCTTCTCACCGGAAAAAGCGGTGCCCGTCAGATCCTCAAGCCGCAGCCTGAGTGAGCCGTTGAGGCTGCGCTGACGGTAATATAAAAGACGGGTTTGTTCAACCAGGGCCAGCCTTTCCGAAACATCGATAGCATCGGTGCGGCCCAGGCTCAATCGTTCCTTGGATCTGTTCCACCGCACATAAGCCTGGGCGTGCGCCTGGTTCAAGGAATGCAGGGTCAGGTCCGAAGTATGGAGGTTGAAAAACACCGCCAACCCCTCCTGCAGAACAATGTTGCGCGCAATACGCAGCCGTTCTTGGGCCGCCAATTTATTCGAACGGGCCGCTTTGACGCGGCTATAGGTCTGGCCGAAATCATAGATCGGCTGGACCAGTTCGAGTTTGCTGATGACATCGGAATTCCGCGTTTCCGCCCGTTTTTTGGATTCAAAACGTTTCGCCGAAACCGTCCCGGTGAGTTTGGGGAAAAGGTTGGACAGTGCCCCATCCAGGCGCGCCTGGGCGGCGTCGATATCGGCGGCGGCGGCGGCGAAGGCGTATTTGCCGTTGGTCTTGATCAATTCCAGAAGTTCGGCCGGGCCAAGTTCCGCCTGGGGGTCCTGGGCGGCAGCTCCCCTGGGCGTCACGGTGACGGCCAATGCCAATACCACGGGGCCAAGGAAGGTTTTAATTGCAAATCGCAGGAAAACGCTGATGCCCGACCCCCATTCCATGGCGTTATTTCTTCAGCAGGTATCGGTAAAAGGACACCTTGGTTTTATAGATGCCATCGAGGACGTATTGACCGGCTTTGTTAAACCGTTCTGCGTTCATAAATCCCGTAACCCGAAGAACGATCTTACCCTTCTTGTCGAAGAACATGAACACCGGCGTCGCCCTGACCCGAAAGGTGCGGGCGAGTTGCTTTTCCGTCATTTCCTTTCCGTCAGGCGACACCACCGGCAGGCCGCTCCGGATGTTCGACATCATCATCACGAAATTCTTGGTGTAGAATTCATCCACGCTAGATTCGGGAAAGACCCGCGCATGCATCTTGGCGCAATAGGGACACCCGGTTTGTTGGAACATGACGACAAGGTTTTTGCCTTCCTCGGTCGCTGCGGTGATCTCATCGGGGAAGTTATTGTCGATGCTTTCGAACTTGAATACGGCGTGCGCGGTTGCGGTCATCATCAATGACAAGAAGGCAATCGCCGCAACGGAAAAGGATTTAAGCATCAAGGTTTTAACAATGTTGTTCATTTCTGAACTTTCTTGATTTTATTTCAGGCCCTGTCGCCAAAGCGCCAGATGAAAAAGAACGCTTTATGGCAGCAGCGGAAACGGTTCTTGTTTAATGGTTTTTCCGAGACCGTCGACAATGACGGGAATCATGGCTCTGGTCATTTGGCGGCTAGAGCCGGTACCGGTATCGGCGCTGCTCCAACCTTGCCAGTGACGCTTGCCGTCGGTCTTGTTGTCGATGGTGACATCAATACGGAAACTGCTTGGTGTTACCGTCCGGGTGGCTTCCTTGCGATCCGGGTTGAGGAGTCCACCGCGGGCCGAATTGAAAAGATTTAAACGGACCCTCGGCGCATCGGTGCCTGATTGATCGTGGTTGTTGCTGAGTTCGACAAACCGGTTGGGGCCGCCGCCGACCCATGACCCCGCCGCATCCCTGGTTTCAAACGTCATGATCAGGTCCGCGTCTTTGCTGACAGTATATCCCTTGCGTTTAAGGGTGCGTTCGAAGTCCTTTTGCAGGATTAGGTTGCGGTCGGAATTATCCAGCGGACGCACGAATATCGCCGATCCCGCCGGCACCGGCCGGAAGGAGACCGCATTCATCAAGCCTTCGGCGTAAACCACTGAAGTCGCCGAAATCCAGACAGAGAAAAAGGCGGCAAGGAAAGTAACGCTTCTCACGATATTTAATCTCCTAGGACAAAGACCCCCCGCGGACAGGCAAGCCGCCAGGCGAGGGACATTAGTCCCCTATTTTATAACAGCTTATGGAATAGAGGAAATACTCTTTCCTGCACCGCCCGAAAAGGCTTGTTTCCAGGGGTTTAGCGGTTTTTAACTGGCGTGGTAGTAATGGCTTTAAGCCTATTTGCAATCGAAATCGGATTTTAGACGTTGATGCAAGACACGCCGAAAGTATTTTTCACACCGGGCTTTTGGGTTCGGTGTTCCCTGGCGGTTTTGCCCGTCGGTTACATGGTCATGGCGTTTTGGGTGCGCGCTCAAGGCGGCCCGGCTTGGCTGTGGTTCAATCTGGACCCGGACTATTTTTATCTTCTCGATTCTCTCAATATCATCAACCTGACGACGCCGGGCCACGTTTACCATCCGGGGACGACGGTCCAGTGGCTTGGCGCCCTGATCTTGAAGATCTCCCATTGGGGCGCATCCGCTGACGCCCTTGCGGCCAAGGTCCTGGCCGACCCGGAATCTTCCTTGTCGCTGATATCGACGGTGTTCATCCTCATCAACGGGGCCTGCGCCTGGGTTGTCGGGGTCGTGGGTTTAAGGGTATTCGGCGGGGTGCTGGCGGCGTGGTTCCTGCAAATGGCGCCGGTTATATCCATGGTCATCCTGAAGCACAGCTATCACGTCAAGCCGGAGGCCCTGTTGCTGGCCACGGGGCTGATGGTGGCCGCGGTTTCGGTGTTGTCCCTGTCGCCGGGGGTGTTGGCGCGGCGGCGCTGGCGTTTCGCCATCGCCTTCGGCGTCATCGCCGGGTTCGGGGTGGCGACGAAAATCACCGCCTTCCCGGTATTCCTGTTGCCGTTGTTCGTGTTGGCGGGGGCGGGCGATAGCATTGGCGATGGTGTGAAGGCGATGGCCTTATACGGCATCGCCGCCCTGGCGGCGCTGATCGTCTTCACCCTGCCGGCGGTGGGCGCCTATGATGTCTTTTTCAACTGGATGATGACCGTTTCCCAGGGCAACAGTGCCTATGGGGGGACGGCGCCGGTCGACCCATTGACCGCCTATCCCCTGCAGGTTCTCAAGCTGTTCAAACGTCCGGCCTTTCACGTGGTCTTTATTCTCGGCGTGGTGGCGGTGATCTTCGCCATCCGCCGCCGCACCGGGCCGGCGCCCGAGATCCGCCTTCTGGCCGGGATAACGGTATCGCAATTTGCCCATGCCCTGTTGATCGCCAAGCAGGCGAACGCGATTTACATGATCCCGTCCTTTGTGCTGATCCCGCTGGCCTTCGTTTTGGTTTGGCGATTGGGGGAGGCGTTATTGGCCAAGCCCCCTGGTCGTTCATTGGGCCCCGGCATGGCCGTGTTATTGGCCGCTTTGGTGGCGGCGCAGGGGGTCGGGGTTTCGAAACTGGCCCGGGAAACAGCGGTAAACCGTGACCGGGCGCAGTCCGTGAATATGGATCGTTTCGCAAGCTGCGCCCGGGTTTTTTCCTATGCCGCCTCAAGCCGATCCTATGCATTACAATTGGGCGATTATATCACCGGCGGGCGCTTCGCCGGGCAGTTGTCATCGTTGGGGTCGTCTCAAGATTACTGGTTGGAACACTGGTGGGATCAACGCCGGATGATATTTAGGGATTGGCGCGGTCCTCAGGACATGGCCAAGGTTCTCAAGGGGTATCCCTGCGTCGTCTACCGGGCCACCGATTGGCCGACCATCGAACGCTTATTGCCGCAGGTCATGTCCGGGCCGGCGGTCGATAAAATATGCAAGGCCGGGCCGGAGACCATCGCCACCCAGGGCGTCGATTGTGACAGCAGCCCGCTTCAACGCAAGTCTTTAAAATAATGAGTCCCAAGGGCACCAAAGGCATCGTCGCCGCCGGTCATCCCGAAACCACGCGCGCCGCCGCCATTATTCTGGAAGAGGGCGGCAACGCCTTTGATGCCGTGTTGGCGGCGATTTTTGCAGCCTCGGTGGTTGAGCCGGTTTTGTGTTCGCTCGGCGGCGGCGGGTTTCTGCTGGCGCGCCCCGGAGACGAGGGCGCTTCGGAAGGCCACGAGCCGGTGCTGTATGATTTCTTTGCCCAGACGCCGAAACAAAAGGCGCCGGAGGTGGACCTGGATTTCTACCCCATCGATGCCGATTTCGGCACCGTGACCCAGGAATTCCACATCGGCATGGCGTCCATGGCGACGCCGGGAACGGTCAGGGGGTTGTTCCAGGTCCATCGCGATCTCTGCACCATGCCCATGGCCCGGATTATGGAGCCGGCGATGGCCCTGGCCCGTGACGGCTTCACCGTCAACCGCTTGCAAGCCTACCTGTTTCAGGTGGTCGGGCCGATCTATATGTCTTCGGCGGCCAGCCGCGATATCTTCGCCGGCACCGCCGACCCGGAGGACCTGAAAGCCGAAGGCGAGACCATGACCAACCCGGATTTCGCCGATACCCTGGACGCCTTGGCCCGGGAAGGCGAGGACCTGTTCTACCGGGGCGAAATTGCCTCGGCCATCGCCGGCGATTGCCAAACGGGGGGCGGCCTGTTGACGATCGCCGATTTTGAAGATTATCAGGCCCATCAGCGCCATCCCCTTGGCGTCGATTACCGGGGATTGCGCATTTATACCAATCCGCCGCCATCGACCGGCGGCATCCTGATCGCCTTTGCCCTGGAATTGTTGAAGGACATGGACATGAAGGGCTTTAGTTTCGGCACGCCGGAGTACCTTGGGCGTTTGGCGAAGGTCATGGAATTGACCAACAAGGCCAGGATCGACAACGGCTTGTTAGAGGACGCCGAGTCCCTGCTGGAGCCTAAGTTTCTCAACGCTTACAAGTCGGAGATCATGGGCAAGCCCCAGGTCAATCGCGGCACCACCCACGTCAGCATTATCGATGCCGCCGGTAACGCCGCCTCGTTGACGTTGTCCAACGGCGAGGGCGCGGGATATATCGCACCCGGCACCGGGATCATGCTCAACAACATGCTGGGCGAGGAAGACATCAATCCGGCGGGATTCCACCATTGGCCGGAGGACACACGGATTTGTTCGATGATGGCGCCGTCGCTGGCGGTTGAGCCTGGCGGCGGCCTGATCGCGTTCGGCTCCGGCGGCTCGAACCGGCTCAGGACCGCCATTCTTCAGGTGGTGGTCAACCTTTTGGATTTTGCCATGTCCGCCGAAGACGCCGTTAATGCGCCCCGGGTGCATTTTGAAGGCGGGCTTTTGAATATTGAACACGGCTTTGACGATGAAGTGACCGCCAAGCTGGTCGCCGATTTCGCCGAGACCCATTGCTGGGCCGAACGAAACCTGTTTTTCGGTGGCGTCCATGTCGCCCGCCTAAATGCGTCTCCTGGGGGCGGAAAGGTCTTTGACGGTGCCGGGGATCCGCGCCGGGGCGGCGCCATCGAAATCGTTTAACCCTGCGTTCAGGTTTAGCCATTAGGCTTGTTCTCGCCTTTCAAGTCGAAAAGCACTAATATCCGGACGGAATAAACAGCGATAATAATAAGACCAAGTATTCTGAGGGGGCGGGAGCCAAAATTATGCCCGATAATGAAACGGAAAACCTTTCCAACATCGACTTGATGTTGGAACTAAAGCCCGCCGAGCGGCAGAAAGTCGAAGAATCCTGCAGCTTCAAACGCTACGACGAACAAGAGCAGATCATCGACCGTCAAAGCGAAACCACGGATGTGTTTTTTATCATTCATGGTACGGTCCGGGTCGTCAATTATTCGCTATCCGGGCGCGAAATTACCCTCGATGACCTGACCGAAGGCAATTATTTCGGCGAACTGGCCGCCCTTGACGGCGCCCCCCGGTCGGCCAGTGTGATGGCCCTTACCGATTGCCTTTTGGCGGCCTTGCCCCGGGAACATTTCTTGGCGCTGCTGGAAAATCATTCGTCCATATCCTTGAAGGTAATGAAGTCGCTGGCCGGGATTGTCCGGACGTCTACTGACCGGATTATGGATTTA
>DASCOC010000298.1:0-5400 GCA_036011805.1 Rhodospirillales bacterium | reverse complement strand
AACACATCGCCCGGCTCGGCCAGGGTCTGGAGTTGATAGGCGAAAATTTCCTCGTAACTGATGTCGTTGGCGATGGCGGTGACCATTTCCATATTGGTGCTCAGCGATACCACCTTGGGCCTGAGGTCGGTGTCGGTCTGGCCGCTTTTGGAATGGTCGCAGACCAGATGGTTGGAGATCGAGGCGGAGCCGCCGTTGCCGCAAACGTAGAGCACGGCGCCGCGGCCATAGGCGGCGTCCAGCAATTGAAAGGCGGCATCCAATTTATCACGGTCCACCGATGCCTGGGCGGTTTGGGCGTGGCCGAAGTAATCATCGGCAAAGGCCGATATGCTGTCGAATTTTTGATCGGGAAAGGTCATAAGGGGGATTGTCCGGTAAAAACGCCCCCGTTTCAATGCTTCAACGGCGGCGGTCGGGGACGCCAGAAAGTAAAACCAGCCCGACCACGAAGAAAACCAAAATCGTCGCCATGCCGGCGCGCTGGCTGCCGAAGGCCACCGTCACCCACGCCAGCAGCGCCGGGCCGATGAACGCCGTCGCCTTGCCGGAAAGCGCATACAGACCGAACATTTCGGTCCTGATGTCGGCCGGCGCCAGGTGCGCCATCAACGACCGGCTGGCCGCCTGCGCCGGGCCGACGAAAATCCCCAGCGGCAGGGCGAAGGCCCAAAACAGCGTCTTGCCCTCGACCAGCACCAGCGCCGCGCCCAATACCGTCAAACCGGTGACGGCAATCTGAATAGTGCGTTTCGGCCCGATCGCATCATCAATCCAGGCAAACCCGGCGGCGCCCAAACCGGCGGTGACGTTGATGGCGATGCCGAACAGAATCAGTTCCGAAAAATCCATACCGAAACTGCCGGCGGCGTAAATACCGCCGAAGGCAAACAGCGTATTGAGCCCGTCGGTGTAGATCATCCGGGCGATCAGGTAACGGGCGATTTCCTTATAGTCCCTGATTCGCTTGCATGTATCGAGCAAAGACGCCCAGCCCTTTTTACACGCGTCAGCAGCGCTTAACCCTCCTTGGGGCCGGTCCGGCGTCCACAAAAACAGCGGCACCGCGAACACCATCATCCATAACGCCACCATCGGCCCGGTAGCGCGCAGGTGTTCGGCCTGATCCGGATCCAACCCAAACACCGGTGTCTCGGCCTCGACCAGAGCAACCAGGGCAAGGCCCAGACACGCCAAGCCGCCGCCATAGCCAAGCCCCCATCCCCATCCGGAGACCCGGCCGATGCGGTCTTTTGGCGTCAAATCCGGCAACATGGCGTTATAGAAAACCATCGCCATCTCGAAGCCGAAATTGCCGACCGCCGCCAGCACCAGCGCCAAGAAAACGAACGAAACGTCCGGCTTGGCCTGCCACAGCAACGCCGTCGCCACGGCGCAAAGGACGGTGAAAGCGAAAATCCAGGGCTTGCGGCGGCCGCCATGATCGGCAACGGCGCCCAGCACCGGCGCCAACACCGCCACCGCCAAGCCTGACAGGCTGATGGCATAACCCCATTGAGCGGTGCCGGTGATTTCATCGGCGGCGATCGCCTTGGTGAAATAGGCGGCAAAAACGAACGTGGTGATAACCGTCGGAAAGGCCGAGTTAGCCCAGTCATAAAAGCACCAACCGACGATCCCGCGGGTCGGGGTGTTGTCCTTTTCCGGGCCGCTGGGGCCGGTCATGGGTCGGGTGCCGTAATCGGTCTCGCCTTATTTAGCGCCGTCGTCCGTCACCGTCCTGAGCGACCGGCTGGCGACCGCGATCATGGACAAGTCATTGATTTCCGTCGCCCACAATTCAGAAAGCAGTTGTTCGGTGGGCTCGATCACGTCGTGGTTCTTCTCTAGCCAGCCCTGAACGGCTTTATCCGGGTTCTTGCCGCCGCGTGAGAAATCGAGGACTAGATTGGCCAGCGCCAGTTGGTGGCCGTAGATTTCCTCGGTCAGGGCGGCGACCGCCAGTTTCTGCCAGTGGCTGTCAGACCCCAAGCCCTCGGCGGCGGCGCGCAGCCGGCCGAGATGGAAATGGGTGCCGATAGAGAAATAAATCCGCGCCACAACCCCGACCGAAAGCCGGCGCCGGTTGGCCACGCGGACGATATCGCAACCGGAATAAAGGTTGACCAGATTAGCGATGCGGAGCGCCAGGGCTTCCGGCGTGCCCTGATTGATATTAGGCCCCGCCCGTTTCTTGATATCGGCGTGGTAATGGGACGGCAACATGCCGCTAAGGCCGTCGGCGAGCGCGGTAATGCCAACCCGGAACTCCTGAATATGTTGACCGATATCCAGGCCCGGCTTGCCGTTACGCAGGAACCACAAGGTCACCCATTCGATCAGGTGGTTGGTGTCGACCGCCATCGCGGTTTGTGCCGAGGGCGACGTGCGGTTATCCAGCTTTTCCACCGCTTCCCAGATTTCACGCAATCCGAACACTTCGCGGGCGATGATATAGGCGCGGGCGATTTCGGCGGCGTTTTTACCGGTTTTTTCCATGAACTCGGTGACGAAGGTGCCGCCGACGCGGTTGATCATGGAATTGGTCGCCCGGGTGGCGATAATTTCGCGGCGCAGCCGATGGCGGCGAATATCTTTCAGGTACTTGATCCTGAGTGGCGTCGGGAAGTAATCCACCAAGTCTTCTTCCAGCCACGGGTCGTCCGGCATGTCGGAAGCCAGCAGTTCGTCATAGAGCCAGATTTTCCCATAGGACATGACGATGGCGATTTCCGGCCGGGTCAGACCCTGTTTCACCGCCTCGCGCTCGGCCAGGATTTCATCATCGGGCAGGAATTCCACGTCCCGGTCCAGTCGCCCAGTGCGTTCCAGCATCCGCATCAGCCTGATCTGATTGTCCAGGGCGTTCGATCCCTTACTCTCGATCAGGGTCATGGCCTGGGTCTGAAGGTAATTATGCCTGAGGACAAGACTGCCCACTTCGTTGGTCATGGACGCCAGCAGCCGGTTGCGCTGGGCAACGGAAAGGCGGCTATCCTCGACCGCTGAATCGATTAGAATCTTGATGTTGACCTCATGATCGGAACAATCGACGCCGGCGGAATTATCGATGGAATCGGTATTCAAACGCCCCTTCTTTAGCGCGTATTCGACCCGGCCCAATTGGGTGGCGCCCAGGTTTGCGCCTTCGCCGACCACCTTGCAGCGAAGCTCTGCACCGTTGACGCGAATGGCGTCGTTGGCGCGGTCGCCGACGTCCAGATCGGATTCGCTGGCCGATTTGATGTAGGTGCCGATGCCGCCAAACCACATCAGATCGGCTTCGGCCCGTAGCATATACCCCAACAATTCATTGGGCGTCACCTGGGCCTTGGGGATGTCAAAAATTTTTCTGACTTCCGGTGAAAGTTTTAGCGACTTGGCGCTGCGCTCATAAATGCCGCCGCCCTTGGAAATCAATTTTTTGTCGTAATCGGACCAGTTCGAACGCGGCAACCGGAACATCCGTTTGCGCTCGGCGAAGCTGCTTGAAGGGTCGGGATCGGGATCGACGAAGATATGCAGGTGGTTAAAGGCGCCGATCAGCTTGATTTGTTTCGACAGCAACATACCGTTGCCGAAAACATCGCCCGACATATCGCCGACGCCGACAACGGTGAATTCCTGTTTCTGGGTGTTGACGCCAATTTCACGGAAATGTCGTTTCACCGATTCCCAGGCTCCCTTGGCGGTGATGCCCATGGCCTTATGGTCATAGCCCTGGCTGCCGCCGGACGCGAAGGCGTCGCCAAGCCAATGGCCGTAATCTATCGAAACGCCGTTGGCGATATCGGAAAACGTCGCCGTGCCTTTGTCGGCGGCGACCACCAGATAGGGATCGTTGCCGTCGTGCCGGACAACGTTCTTGGGAGACGTGACCTTTGTCCCCTGGTAGTTGTCGGTGAGGTCCAAAAGGCCCGAGATAAAGGTTTTATAACAAGCAATGCCTTCCTCCAGAAAGGCATCCCGGCCACCGCTAAGGGGCGGCTGTTTGACCACGAAGCCGCCTTTCGAGCCGACCGGCACGATGACCGCGTTCTTGATCTGCTGGGCCTTGACCAAGCCGAGGATTTCGGTGCGGAAGTCCTCGCGCCGGTCTGACCAGCGAAGCCCACCCCGGGCGACCATGCCGAAACGCAGATGGATGCCTTCGACGCGGGGGCTGAAGACGAAAATCTCATACAATGGCCTGGGCAGGGGCAGTTCTTCGATGTCCCTGGATTTGAGTTTAAAGGAAAGACAGGGTTTGTACCCGCCGTCTTCTGCGGTTTGGTAGAAGTTGGTCCGAAGCGTCGAGTCCACGGCATTGAGAAAACGCCGCAAAATCCTGTCTTCGTCGGCGCTGACGACGGCGTCCAGGTTTTTGGCGATGTTGCCTCTGATCCGTCTGGCCTTGGCTTCCCGATTGGCTGCCTTCCTTTTTGAACCGGCGGGATCGAAAAGGGTGACAAACAAATCGACGATGCGCCGCGTGATCTTGGCGTTGTTGGCCAAAGTCTGTTCCATATAGGCCTGGGAAAAGGCAATCCCGGCCTGACGCAGATATTTCGCATAGGCCCTGAGGATCACCACCTCGCGCCAGGTCAGCCCGACGCCCGATACCAGGGCGTTGAGGCCGTCACTTTCAATTTCTCTCCGCCAGACCCGGATAAAAGCGTCCTGAAAATTGTCCCGGATCGAATCCATGTCGACCCCCGCGCCGCCTTTGGATTCAAGCCCGAAGTCATGAATCATGATCATCCGGTCCTGGTCCATGGGAAGCCGCACTTCGTGGGGAACTTCGTCGATCACCCGGAAACCCATGTGCTCAAACAACGGCAGCGCATCAGACAGCGGAATCGAGCGTTCCGGGTGATAGACCTTGAAACGAATCTGGTTTGCGGGCACACCGGCGGGCCGGTAAAGGGTCATCCCGATACCGCCGTCGGCCACCAGGGCTTCGATCTTGCCGATATCCTGAAGCGCCTGAGCGGCGCCATAATGTCCCCGATAACCCGCATCAAAGGCGCCGGCATAGCGATCCAGAAGGCCTAAGCCATCTTCCTCGCCGTATTGTGCCACCAAGGCGTCGGTCAAATGGTCCGACCACGACCTGGCCGCCGTGACCAGCCGGGCTTCCAAATCATCGGCGTTGTAGGGCGGAATCTTGCCCGGCGTTGTTCGAACAATTAGGTGCAGCCGCGCCAGCGGCCGATCGCCGAATTCCGCATGGTGCGCCGATATCTCGCCGGCAAAGGCATCGGCCAGAATATTCTGCATTTCGAGCCGCAGCGCCATGGTGTAGTGGTCACGGGGGATGAAAACCAGACATGAAATAAACCGTTGGTACTCATCCTCGCGAATGAACAGGGCAACCCGTTGGCGGTCCTGCAGGTGCAAAATGCCGAGACTGGTATGGAA
>DASCOC010000297.1:0-9730 GCA_036011805.1 Rhodospirillales bacterium | reverse complement strand
GGGTTGTATATCAGCGGCCTCAGGATCGAAGACAGGATGTTCCTGAAGCGCGGCGGCTATCTGGACATGATCGGCCGTGAAAATATATTTCTGTCGAAGAAGGACGCCATCCCGGCTATTAAAAAACGCCTGGATAAAGGCCGTTGCGAGGGCTGCCGGCTTCGTATCTTCGGCGAGTGCCAGGATACCTAAGCCACATAGCTACCTCTCCCCGCTCAGAATATCGCCCGGCGGATCAAATTCAGGCCAATCAGTAACAACACGATAAGCATCACCTTGCGGAAGGTGTCCTGATCGATGCGCTCGCGGATCAATTCGCCGATGCGGATGCCGACCATGCCGGGGATGCAGGCATAAAGAGACAAATAAACGACATCACCGGAAAAGATGCCGTTGCGCCAGTAGGCGATGGCCAGCGGCACCGAAAAGGCGAACCAAGCCATGCCGACGGAGCGCACAAAAATGTCCTTGGGCAGCTTCAGCATCACGAAATACATGGTCATGGGCGGCCCCCAGATTGTCGATATGCCGCCCATCAGCCCACCCATGGCCCCGGCCAGGGGGCCTGCCCATTTTTCCGTTTGGGCCTTAAGCGGCGGCATGTTGGGGCTGGCCAGGCTGATCGCGGAAAAAATGGCGAGGAAGGTTCCCAACAACCCGAACAGGACATCCGTGTCCATGGCGACGATTATCTGGGCACCGATAAACAGGAATACCAATCCGGTCAGGATCATTGGCCAGAACCTTTTCAGCGGTACCAGCATGCTGCCCATTCTTGCTGCTTGCCACAGATTGGTGACCATGATCGGCATCACGATTGTACCGAGCACGGTTAGCGGCGGTAGGAAATTCAACAGAATGGCAATTGACACCATGGGCAGGCCCAGGCCGACCACGCCCTTGACGATGCCGCCGACAATAAATGCCGCCGTCAAAATCGCTATCAATTCCGGTTCCAATCCAAACATGGCCCGGCGATCATATCTGCCGTGGGGTGGTTGGAACACCTCAAATAAACCCCTTATACTCGGCCCCATGAGTGAAATGCTTGGCGTGGATATCTGGCGCGGGGGGGAAGACGGGCGCTTCCAATCCTTCGATGTGCCGAGGCTCGAAAACCAGACGGTTTTGGATGTGGTCACCTACGTCCAGCGCAAGTTGGACCCGGGCCTGAGTTACCGATTCGCGTGCCGGGTCGGAATGTGTGGATCGTGTGCCATGACCGTTAATGGAACGCCGCGTTGGACCTGCCGCACCCATGTGTCGCGGGTCGTTGAAAACGGTCAATTGCAGATCGCGCCGTTGCGTAACCTGCCCGTCATCAAGGACCTGTCGGTGGATATGCGAACCTTTTTTAACAAGTTGGCCAAGGCCGGGGGGGCTTTTCAGGCGACCAAGGGGAGAGCCGACGAATTCGCCCAAATTCCACCGTCCGACCCCCGGCGCAAACAAGCCGACGCCGGCATCGAATGCATCGGTTGCGCCGTTTGTTACGAGGCTTGCGATGTCGTCGCCTGGAAACCCGATTATCTGGGCCCGGCGGCGCTCAACCGCGCCTGGACACTGGTTAACGATGCCCGCGACGGTTTGGGCGACAAACGGCTTTCGATGGTGGCTGGCGATGACGGGTGCCTCGCCTGTCATTCACAACAGGGCTGTCAGGAACACTGCCCCAAGGGCTTAAGCCCGACGGCCGCAATCGCCGGATTGAAGCGCGCCGTCGCCGTGGCGGCATTGAAAGGCAAGCTATGAGTGAGGTTGTCCAGACCCGGTTGTGGCTGGCGCAAAGAATCAGCGCCATGGTGCTGGCCGTTGCCGTCGCCATTCATTTGGCCGGAATCATCATCGCCATCCAGGGCGGGCTTTCGGCGGCGGAAATCATCGGCCGGGTCGGCGGCAGCGGCGTGTTGGCATCCTTCTACGGGGTGTTCCTCCTCGCTTGCGCCGTGCACGCGCCGATCGGTTTGCGCACGGTATTGCTCGAGATGACGACCATTAAACCGGTGTCGGTCAATGGCATTGCTGGCGCCTTCGCCGCCGTGATCCTGCTGATGGGCATGAAGGCCGTGCTTGGCTTTTACGGGTTGGGCGGTGGGTGAGGGCGGTCGGGATGAAAATCGGGCACCGCAATCATCCGACCTGGTGGGCGTTCGTTCTGCACCGGATTTCCGGCGTCGTGCTGGCGTTGTTTCTGCCGGTGCATTTCCAGGTCCTGGCGTTGGCGCTGGACGGTGAAGCGGTGCTGGACAACGCCCTGAAGTGGTCCGATCAGCCGCTGGTCAAGGTGTTTGAAGCCGGACTGATCTTTTTACTGGCCGCCCACCTGACCGGCGGAATCAGGCTGTTGGCGTTGGAATTCTTGCCGTGGCGAAATTGGCAAAAGACCCTGGTGGCGGCGTCGGGAGGCTTGAGCCTCGCCGCCGGGCTGTTGTTTCTGGTCAATGCCTTTTGAATTTTTACTGATACCGGGCGGCGCCTTCCTGGCGGCGCTGGCGGTGGGGGCGGCGGGTTTCGGCGACGGACTGATCGTGGCGGCGGTGTGGCTGCATGTGCTGTCGCCGGTGGAAATCGTGCCGTTGGTAGTGGCGTCGGGAATGGTGATCCACCTGATTCCGCTGGTCCGCCTTCACCAGACGCTGGATTTTTCAAAGTTATGGCCGTTCCTGATTGCCGGAACCTTGGGCGTGCCGGTGGGGAACTGGCTGCTGCAGGTGATCGACCCGCAAATTTTCCGCACTGGGGTCGGGGTGTTCCTGGTCGCCTATGGCGCCGGGTTCCTTTTTCGTCCCAACCCGGGCCGCATTACCGGCGGCGGCCGCGCCGCTGATGCGGTGATTGGCGTCATTGGTGGGGTGTTGGGCGGATTAGCGGGTCTTTCCGGTACCGTGCCGGGGGTCTGGGCCAACCTTCGCGGCTGGACCAAGGAACAGCAGCGTGGCGTCTTTCAGCCGTTTATCCTCGCCATGCATGCCATGGCGTTGGCGTGGTTGGCGTTCGGCGGTTTGGTCAATGTCCAGACCGGGATCAACTTCCTGTGGTGCCTGCCGGCGATTGCTGCAGGCTCAATGCTGGGGCTTTGGCTTTACGGACGCTTGGATGAACGGCGCTTTCACCGTATCGTTCTGGGGATGCTGTTGGTGTTGGGCGTAACGTTGCTTATTTAAGGGGACGAGGGTAAGGCCATGAAGATCGATCTGGATGCCGTCGAGGAAACCGCCAAGCTGCTTTATATCCGGGCGCTCAAGGTACTGCCTGACGACATCAAGGAAGGCTTTCAAAGGCTTGATGCCGCAGAGACCGATGCCACTGGCCAGTCCATCCTGGCGACCATGATCCAAAACATCACCGTCGCTGAGGACACCGATAACCTTTTGTGCCAGGACACCGGCATTCCCATCTACAACATCACCATCGGGCGCGGCGTCGAGGTCGATGGCATCGATTTGAAGACGGCTATCCGCAAGGGATGTACGCGCGCGACCCAGGAATACCCGCTACGCTCGTCGGTGGTCCATCCGGTGACGCGGGAAAACGAACACACGTCATGCGGTCGGCGGGTTCCCGTAATCAATGTCGATTTTTCCGAAGCCGAAGAAGAACTGGTGATTGAAATGATCCCCAAGGGCTCCGGTTCGGAAAACGGCTCGTTCCTGAAAATGTGCATCCCGGCCGATGGCGTCGCCGGCATCAAGACGTTCGTTATCGACAAGGTTCTTGAGGCAGGCGGCAAGGTCTGCCCGCCGACCATCGTCGGCGTCGGCGTCGGCGGCACCGCGGATCTATGCGCGAAAATGGCCAAGATCGCCGCGACCCGGCGGCTTGGGTCGGTCTGCGACGACACAGAAGGCGCCAAACTGGAGGCCGAACTGTCCGGTGCCGTCAACAGTTTGGGAATCGGCCCGCAGGGGCTGGGGGGCGACAGCACCTCGTTCGCGGTGCATGTGGAAACGGCGGCCACCCACATCACCATGAACCCGGTGGCGGTCAACATTCAATGCCATTCGGCGCGCCGCGCCAGAGCCACCTTTACGCCAAACGGCATTGAGATCGGGGTATAGAAGATGGCTGAACACGAACTCCAAATGCCCATTTCCGAAGACGACATCCGGAAACTGAGGATCGGCGATCACGTTGTTCTCCAGGAGACGTTGTTCGGTATCCGCGACGCCACCCTGATTCACATGTTCGATAAGGGCCGTGAAACGCGCCTCGATTTGGACGGCCATGCCGTCATTCACACCGCGCCCAATGTCAAGAAGGTGCCGGTATCCAATTCCTGCCCGGCGGGGTATCAGTCCATTTGCATTGGCACCACCACGAGTGCGCGGATGGAACGCTTCACCCGACCGTTGATGGAAAAAAACGGCGTGCGCATGATTATCGGCAAGGGTGGCTTGGGCGATGAAAGCGCCCAAGCGTTTCAGGACTTGGGCGGCATTTATTTAGCCATCATCGGCGGCACGGCGGCACTGGAAACGACATGGATCAAACAAATCCTGGACGTCGACATGGATGACCTCAACCCGGAAAGCCTGTGGCAATTCCGGATCAAGGACTTTGGCCCGTTGCTGGTCGCCATGGACGCCCATGGCGGAAGTCTCTATGACGCGGTCCGGACCGGGGCCCAAGACAAACGGGCCGCCGCGCTCGCCCACATGGGCATCGACAGTTGAACGAATTCGAGGCCATTGAAACCGATGTCCTGATCCTTGGCGCGGGCGGCGCCGGGCTGTTTGCGGCGCTGCATGTCAACGAAACCGCCCCGGACCTTTCCGTCACCGTCGCCGTCAAGGGGTTGCTGGGCAAGTGTGGTTGCACCCGCATGGTCCAGGGCGGTTATAACGTCGCGCTGTCGCCGGACGATTCCGTTGAGCGCCATTTCATGGACACCGTCGAAGGCGGCAAGTGGTTGAACGACCAGGACCTGGCCTGGACCCTGGTGACGGTGGCCCAGGAACGCATTCGCGAATTGGAAAACGAATTGGGCTGTTTCTTCGACCGTAATGAAGACGGCACCGTGCACCAGAAGGCCTTCGCCGGACAGACCTTCGACCGCACCGTCCATAAGGGCGACCTGACCGGGATTGAGATAATCGGCAGGCTGGCCGAACAGGTGTGGGCGCGGGGCCTGAACCGGCTGGAAGACCACCGCGCGGTTGAAATGATCCCGTCCTTGGGCGGCCAATCCATCTCAGGCGTGTTGATGATCGACATGCGCACCGGCGGGTTTGTTTTCGTTAAAGCACGCGCGGTGTTGCTGGCCACCGGCGGGGGACCGACCATGTACCGTTATCACACGCCGTCGGGCGACAAGACCGTCGACGGCATGGCGATGGCGTTGCGCGCCGGGCTGTACTTGCGCGACATGGAAATGGTGCAGTTTCACCCGACCGGGCTGTTGGCCGGGGCCGAGACCCGAATGACCGGCACGGTGCTGGAAGAGGGCCTTCGCGGCTATGGCGCTTACCTTTTGGACGGCGACGGCGAGCGGTTCATGGACAAATACGATGACCGCGGTGAACGCGCCACCCGCGATATCGTCAGCCGCGCCATGTTCGAGGAAATGCGTACCGGCAAGGTCGGTCCCCTGGGCGGGCTTTACCTGTCCATGGGCCATCTGGACGAGGCCGAGGTAAAGCGTTTGTTCAAGGGCATGGTCCAGCGCTGCGCCGATTGCGGATTTGATCTGGCCGGCGACAAGGTCGAGGTGGTGCCGACGGCGCACTACATGATGGGCGGGGTCGAGTTCGGCGCCGATGGCGGTACCGAATGGAACGGCCTGTTCACCGCCGGTGAGGATACCGGGGGCGTGCATGGCGCCAACCGGCTGGGCGGTAACGGCGTCGCTAATTCCACCGTGTTCGGCGGCATCGCCGGCGATACCATCGGCCGCTGGACGCCCGCACACGGCGCCTTCCACGATCCCGACGGGGCCGCCATCGAGGCCGCCATCGGGCTTTGCCGGACACCGTTATCGAATCCGCCCGGTGACCTGGAACCGATCAGGACCAAGCTCGCCGATATTATGTGGGACGACGTCGGCATTGTTCGCGACGCGGCGTCCTTGGGTCGCGCCATGGGCGCCCTGACGGCGTTGGAAGCGGATCTGGACGGTATCGGGGTCGATGGTGGAAACCTGACCTATAACCTGACCTGGCACGATTGGATCAACCTGAAGAATATGATTTTGGTATCCCGCGCCATTACCGCCGCCGCCCTGGCGCGGGACGATTCCAGGGGCGCGCACTACCGCACCGATTTTCCCGAGACTCGCAACTTGGAAGGCTCGACCTTTACCCGGATTCGGATCAAGGACGGTGATATCACGACGGAAACCCAGCCGGTCCACTTTACTCGCGTCAAACCGGGCGAAACGTTGTTAACCGAATAGCCGCCGGGGGTGGAAACCGGCCCGGCAAGTGAATAGATATACGTGAACACTTGGGAAGCTTTGAGGAGACCCCCTATGATCAAAGGCCTTCATCACAACGCCTATCGGTGTCGGAATTCCGAGGAAACCCGGAAGTTCTACGAGGACTTCCTCGGCCTGCCGTTGTCCGGCTCGCTGGATATCCGTGAAACCCAGACCGGCCGGGAAACCAAGGTCCTGCACACCTTCTATGGTATGGATGACGGGTCGTACCTGGCGTTTTTTGAGGCCCCGGACAACCCCTTCGAATTTAAGGATCAACACGATTACGACCTTCATATCGCGCTGGAGGTCACCCCCGACGCCCTGCAGGAGATGTTTGAGAAGGGCAAAGCCGAAGGCTTTGATCCCCGCGGCGTCGCCGATCATACTTTTATTCATTCGATTTATTTCCGGGATCCCAATGGCTACGTCATCGAATTGACGGCCAAGATGGATAACCATGACAGCCATATGGACCCGGCGACCAACAACGCGCGTGGCATTCTTGATGACTGGCAGGCGGAAAAGACAGGCTAAGACAGGTAAGCGGCGCCTTCTTCACCGTGATAAAACCCGTTAGAGAACGGGGCGAAATTGACATATTCCGCTAATTCTTGCTGACTCTCCTCGGCGGTTTTCTTGCCGTCAAGGACATCACGGAAGGTTTGTCCGACCGCGATAATGTCGATGGCATGGGGCCATATCCTGAAGGCGTTAATACCCATGCTCTGAAGGTCATCCAGTTCACCAATCAGGTTGCCGACCGTATGGGACAGCGTTTGACAACCGTTGATGGCGAGGAAATTTTCACCGTCCAAGGTCTCGACGTTCATGCCGTTTAAATCGTCGGCGCAGACAAATTGGCATTTCGATTTATGCAGGCCGTGGGCGCGGGCGTGATAACAGCGCGCGGAAATAGCCAACGGCATGCGTCCGAAAACTTGCGCTTCCAGTTCGGCGTTTGCGGGTCTGGCTAACGCGGTTAATGATTCCGACGGCAACTCCCAAGACAGCGATATCCGGACCGCCCCCTGATTTGCGAGGTATTCCAACGTGCCTTCGTTATAGACATTGACGAAGGGGCCGATAACGTGGGGGCGGCCCGTCAACAGGGCGGCGGTCCCGATGTCATTGGCCTCGATCAACAGATCGGTGTTTTCGGAGAGCTCAATGACCTGTTCCATCTCCGGTTCGCTCATGATCAAGGCCAGGGTCGAGAGAATGACTTGCTTTCCCCCGCGCTGGAGCCGTTCCACGACCTCGGGTATATAAGGGGCGAAAAAGGGCGCCCGCTTGGAACACACCACTTCGCCCACATAGACGGTATCGAAGGAGGATTCGTCGGCGATGCGGAAATAGAAGTCGCGCTTTTTCTCGGCGTCCCAATGGAACAGCAACGGGCCCAGGGAAAGTGTTTTCATCACGGCGGGTTCCGATCAATGCCAGACTTTTTCATAGGCGCCCGTGGTGTCGCGTCCGCCTTCGGTCATGGCGTCCAGTTCGCCGGCGGCGATTGTTTCGCCCCGGCCCGCGGCATCGACGGCGTCGCGGAACGTCTTGACCACCTGGCTGACGTAGGCGCGGCCGCGTTGACGGCCTTCGATTTTCAAGGCCGAGACTCCCGCCGCCGCCAGTTCGGAGAGTAGTCCCAAGGCGTTGAGAGACGCTGGCTCTTCAAACAAATAAGACGGCATGTCTTGGGTTACGAACCGGCCCTTGCATAAGGTGGGATATCCCGCCGCCTCGGCATCGGAGAATATATTAAGGGTGAAATCGCCGAGTCTGGAGATCAGGTTGCCGTCACGTTTTTCATAACAGACATGGCTCGCCGGTGAGCACACACCGTCGGTGTTTGGTGATTGGCCGGTCACATAGGATGAAAGAGAACACCGGCCCTCGGCCATCACGCACATCCCGCCAAAGGCGAAAACTTCCGTTTCGACCGGGATTCGGGCATTGAGGTCGGCGATTTCCTTGATCGTCAAGACCCTCGGCAGAACCACCCGCTTGACCCCGAAGGCCCGGTGGTAAAAGCCGATGGCCTCGGCGTTTGAGGCCGATGCCTGAACCGACAGGTGGCGGCGTAGCCGGGGGTGTGCGTGTTGGGCATACTCCAGCAAGCCGATGTCGGCGAGAATGATAGCATCGGCGCCCAGCGCCGCCGCGTCGTCAATGGCGGCGCGCCACGGATCCGGGTTTCCGGCCCGGGCGTACGTGTTGATGGCGATAAATACCCCGCATCCGCGTTCGTGGGCATAGGCAATGCCTTCTCCCATTTGGGGGCGGGTGAAATTCAGGCCGGGAAAGTTGCGGGCGTTGGTGTCGTCCGCGAAGCCGGCATAAACCACGTCGGCCCCGGCGTCGACCGCCGCCCTCAGGCTGGCCGGGTTGCCCGCCGGGCAGATCAGTTCCAGCGCCGCCGTCATCGGGATTGCACTTTCGCCGGGGAAGTACGCCGGGGGCGGGCCACCGGAGCCTGTTCGCGTTGCAGTTTTTCCAACGCTTTCCGGAGCGCCCTGATTTCGGCGGCCTGGGCCTCGCAACGCTCGTCAACAGAGGCGGTCAGGGCGTTTTTCAGGGTTTCAATGTCGCGTTCCAAGCGGGTGAAAACCCTTGACGCCCCGCCGGCCGCCAGCCTCGCCGGTCCGCTTAATGGTCCGAACACCGACAGCAGGTCCTCGCGAAGGTCAATGCCCGCGCCGTCAACGGCGTTGCGCAGCATGACAACGGCTTCCATGTTGCCCTCGACCACAAGGTCGCGCGAAAAAAACAGGGCATCGCCGTCAAGCCGCCCATCGAGCAGTTGTATCAAGATTGCCAGCGGGCCCCGGATTGTCGCCGTTGGCGCCGTGTCCTTGTCCATGTCCGGGGGCGCGTCCCTGGCGATGGCCCTTAAGCGCGGCGCCTTCGATAGCCGGAGCAGAAACCCGAAGGGCAGGTCCACCGGGTCGATGAGGATAACGTTTTCCTCCATGTCCGCCAAATGGGCGAACAGATCAGGGTGATGCCGGCTGAGGACGGCCATGGCGATGTCCAGAAAGGGCTGCAGCAGCACCGGCGGTAACGGCCTGAGCGCGACACCGGCCAGTAACGCGGGCGTCAGCGGCGGATTATCGTGGGTCGGACCGGGCATGGCAGACAAACTCTCCCTTCTTGGGAAGTCCTTTCTTCCCAAGACGGCCAATATACTGGCATATCACCGGCGTGCCACCCTTGATGTATGTTAACCCTATCCCCCGATCCGTTTGATGTCGGCCCAGCGGGTGGTGTAACACGGGCTTTTCCGGCTCTGTTTCATTGACCATGACCTTTGAGCAC